>JBDTIM010000116.1:0-11952 GCA_039936355.1 Lacisediminihabitans sp.
CTCGTCGATACAGGCGCGGTCTTTAACATCCACGCAGGGAAGGGCGATGATGTACGTCACGACGCAGGCCTTCCCTTCGCTTCTGGCTCGGGTCCCATGGTATCCCGAGCTTCCTGCAGCACGTGAGGCGGGCGGCCCGCTCGCGGCACGGTCTGACGCGGCACGGTCTGACGCGGCACGGCCAGGTTTGGCCACGCCAGAACCAGGGCGATGATCGCTGCAGCGCCGTAACTCCAGCCGTATCCCGCTCCGTTCGCCGGAACCAGAACTGACCCGCCAGGCCCTCCCACCGTCAGAAAAACTAGCGAAACAAGGATGCCAACCGAGGCGAAGAATGGGACTACGCGAGTAGCAAAGACCAGCCGCAACCCCGTCACGAGTGCGGCCACTAATGCGAGTGCTGCGATTACCCCGAGCGGGAATCCAGCGGAGAACCCCCACTGGTGGTTGACCGTTCCAATGCCGCCGAGCGCCGCTCCCACGAGGAGCGCAAGTGCGCAGGCAACCACACGCGACGTGCGGCCGAGGTCATGCCAGGCGGTCGACTCGTCTTGGGTGGTGCTGTGCGCCGCGGAGGCGGGCATGTGCCCTTCGCGCCGAAAACGCTCGTGAGTGGCGATCTCGCGGAATGGTCCGCTGGAAAGGGCGAAGCGGGTGCCGTCGACCGTGACCTGGGTGCGGTGCGCGCGCAGGGCATCCGTCTTGCGTTGAATGACGGATGCCACGTCAACGACGATATCGCCAGCTGTCGCGTCCCCCGCGGCGAAGCCTTCATGTGAGCCCTCTGCGGGGGGAACAATCGTAAAGAACGACACTCCCAGGACTTCCGCTGCCCGCCTAGCGGCGTCGTGCGCCCTGATGTGATCGGGATGCCCATAGCCGCCGTGTGCGTCGTAGCTGATCACCGCCGTTGCGCCGGTCGCTCTGAGCACGGCCGCGACATCGGTAGCGACTTCACCAAGCGGTGCGGCGCTCAACGAATCGGCATCGAGATTGTCGAGAGCCTCTGCTCCGTCGGCACCCCAGCGCATCCCGGAGTCCAGGTAGCGCCGCGGTGGAAGCCCGTCCAGACGGGCACCCGGTTCTCCCAAGAATCGGTGGTCAGTGACGCCGAGGAGCCCCATAGCCTTCGCGAGCTCGCCCTCGCGATACTCGGCGAGCGCCGGCCCGTCGCCCTCGAGATGGTGCAGTTCCGGCGGGATCACCTCACCGCGCTCACCCCGCGTGCAGTTCACTACGGTGACCCCGACCCCGGCATCAATGAGGGTTGCAATCGTGCCGCCAGTGGCAATTGTCTCGTCATCCGGGTGGGCGTGGACGAACACCACGTGCTCGGACGGCGCGCCACCCAAAGCTTCACACACTGCGTTCACAGTTGACAGGATATGTCGATCCGGTGCCGGACCTTTCCGCTTCTTCTACTCGTTCTGCTTTTTCAACCGGGATGTCTTGCGCGCTCGTGCGTTCGCATCCAATTCAACCTTGCGGATGCGCACGAATTCGGGTGTCACCTCGACGCACTCGTCTTCGCGGGCGAACTCGAGGCACTCCTCGAGCGTCAGCTTGCGCGACGGTGTCATCCGCTCGAAGGTGTCCGAGGTGGATTGGCGCATGTTGGTGAGCTGCTTTTCCTTTGTGATGTTCACGTCCATGTCGTCCGCGCGCGAGTTCTCGCCGACCACCATGCCTTCGTAAACCTCCTGCGTTGGCTCGACGAAGAATGACATGCGCTCCTGCAGGGCGACCATGGCGAACGGCGTAGCGACACCGGAGCGGTCAGCGACAATCGAGCCGTTGGTGCGAGTAGTGATCTCTCCCGCCCAGGCCTCGTAGCCGTGCGAGACGGCGTTGGCGATGCCGGAGCCGCGGGTGATGGTGAGGAACTCGGTGCGGAAGCCAATGAGGCCGCGGGACGGGACAATGAATTCCATGCGGACCCATCCGGTGCCGTGGTTGCTCATGCCCTCCATGCGACCCTTGCGAGCGGCGAGAAGCTGCGTGATCGCACCGAGGTGCTCCTCGGGAGCGTCGATCGTCAGGTGCTCAAACGGCTCATGCACCTTGCCATTCACCTGCTTGACGACGACCTGAGGCTTACCGACGGTGAGTTCGAAACCTTCCCGGCGCATTTGCTCGACGAGGATGGCGAGCGCTAGCTCACCACGTCCCTGAATTTCCCAGGCGTCCGGACGCCCGATATCGACCAGCTTGATCGACACGTTACCGACGAGTTCACGGTCGAGACGGTCTCTGACCATCCGCGCAGTGAGTTTGTGCCCCTTGACCTTGCCGATCATCGGAGACGTGTTGGTGCCGACTGTCATCGAAATCGCTGGGTCGTCGACCGTGATTGTCGGCAGTGGGCGCACGTCGTTGGGGTCGGCAAGAGTCTCACCAATGGTGATGTCTTCGAAACCCGCGACGGCGACGATGTCACCGGGGCCCGCGCTCTCGGTCGGGAACCGGTCCAGCGCCTTGGTGATGAGCAGCTCGGTGACGCGCACGTTATGAACAGAACCATCGTGTTTAACCCAGGCCACGGTTTGGCCCTTCTTGATGTGGCCGTTGAAGATGCGCAGCAGCGCGAGACGACCGAGAAACGGCGAGGCGTCAAGGTTCGTCACGTGCGCCTGCAGCGGCGCGTCATCGTCATAACTCGGCGCGGGAATGTGCTTGATAATTGCTTCGAACAACGGCTCAAGGTCGTCGTTGTCCGGTAGCGTGCCGTTCTCCGGCTTGTTCCAGCTGGCGGCGCCATTACGACCTGAGGCGTAGACGATGGGGACGTCGAGAATGGCGTCGAGGTCGAGATCGGGGTGTTCGTCAGACATGTCGCTCGCGAGACCGAGGAGCAGATCCTGGCTCTCCACAACGACTTCGTCAATTCGGGCATCTGGCCGGTCTGTCTTGTTAACGAGGAGGATAACGGGCAGGTTCGCTTCGAGCGCCTTGCGCAGCACAAATCGGGTCTGCGGCAGCGGACCTTCGCTCGCATCCACCAGCAATACGACGCCGTCGACCATGCTGAGGCCGCGCTCGACCTCGCCGCCGAAGTCCGCATGGCCGGGGGTGTCGATTACGTTGATCGTGACCGGGCCATTGTTGCCCTGGTCTCCGGCGTGAATACCGGAGTAGGTGACAGCGGTGTTCTTGGCCAGGATTGTGATGCCCTTTTCGCGCTCGAGGTCATTCGTATCCATGGCGCGCTCTTCGAGGTGCGCGTGGGCGGCGAAGGAGTTGGTCTGGCGGAGCATCGCGTCGACGAGGGTGGTCTTGCCGTGGTCGACGTGCGCGACGATCGCCACATTGCGCAGATCCGTGCGGGTGGCAATTGCCATAGCTATACGTCCTTAAATAAACCTTGGAGAGAGAGTGTCTCGAAAGAGAGGGGAGGCAAGGGTCACAATCGTGGAACCTGCGCCGACAAGTCTACCGCCATAGCACGGTTTTGACTTTCCTACCCATTATTAACCGGTTTCCACTCCCAAACATTCCACAGGACCCCCGGCGCGAGTGGGGACGAAGACACGCCGCTCACCGATCGCCGAAAGGCCGTGATCGCGGGGAACTGGTAGAGCGGAACTCCGTAAGCATCCGCCCAGACCAGGGTGTCAACCTGGGTGAGCAGCTCGCGTTGTTTCGCCCGATCCGTCGTGGATTCCAGCTGAGCGAGTAGCGCATCGACTTTGGGGTTCGAGTAGTAGTTGTAGTTGGTAGCCGTAGGCCCCGAGCCAAAGATCGCCGCTGCAGCGGTCACCGCGAGGGTAGACGGTCGCAGTGCGTAAAGTGCGGCATCGTAGGCTTCCGGTGCACCGAGCAACGCGCGCCAATCCGGAGTAGAGCAGTCACTAACGGTGAACCCGGCGAGGCCCGCAGACTTCTGGATCAGGCCAAACTCCGTAACCCTGCGCGGGTTGGACGGGTCATAGAGGATGCACACGTGAGGTGTCGTTATTCCCGCCTTCGCAAGGAGTGCCCTCGCTCCGCTCACGTCGACTTTGGCATACGCTTTCGAGCCGTTCGCCTCGACCGCCTGTGAGTAGCCCTCCTCCCCCGGCAAGAACACGTGAGATGACCGCAGCTCGGCGTCCTCCTGCAACGGAATCACGAGTTTGTCGAGAATCTGCTGCCGCGGAACCACCTTGAGAAAGGCCTCGCGCACGAGCGAATTCGCGAATACCCCGTTCTTTCCGTGCTCAAACTGGAGGTCGAGGTGTTCGTATGCGCCATCGAAGCCGCTCTGCACCGTAACGTCCTTGGCAGATTGCAGGGCCTTCGCCACATCCACGTTTGACTGCGGTGAGATGACATCGACGTCTCCCGCCTCTAGTGCCTTCACTGCGGCGAGCGGGTCGGAAATGAACTTGATGGTGACCTTTTCGAAGCGGGGCCGGTGATCGCCCACATACCGCGGGTTCGCGGTGAGGGTCGCATGGTCGTTCGCAACCAGACCACTCAGCGTGTATGGACCAGTACCCACAACAAGTGCACGGTCCTTTGGCATGTTGGTGAAGTTGAACCCGGTGTTCCAGAATCGTGAGATCTTGGCCAGCGCTGTCCTGTTGTTACTTGTGATGGCTTTGACGAGGGCATCTTTCGCCGCCTGGTGCTTCGGGATGCCGAGAGCCTTTCCCGAGACAACGTGCGCGGGAAGCCCGACTCCGAACACGAGGTCCCAGTCCACGAAGTATTTGTCGTAGACCAGAGTTAGTGAGCGACCGCTGTCACCGATGACCGGCGTCTTGGTGACCAACTGGAGCCCATTGCCGCTAAAGCCGTCGAAGTAGACGACGTTCTTCGGGAAGGCGCTTGTGAACTGCCCCGTCTCCTGATCAACATATTTGTCAGGGGCGAACTCTGGTGTGTTGAGTGCACCCGAGTTCGCAGCCCAGGACAGGAGCAGGTCGGTCGCATCCACCGCCGTCCCATCCGACCACTGGACGCCGTCCTTAATCGTGTACTTGACCGTGAGCGGATCGCGAGACAGCATCCGGTAGCTTCCGAATGAGTCGTCCACTACCAGTTTTGGCTGCTTGTCGTATGAGTTGAACTGCGAGTTGGTGGCAGAGACGATGCTGCTGTTCGCAACCGAGTTGCCGTAAGAAGTCTTCGGATTGTAGGAGAAGAATGACTGGCTGGCCGCGACGGTGACCGATGTTCCTTCGACCAGCACCGGTGCCGTGCAGCCGGCGAGGACGAGCGCCGCAGCAACGACGGCCGTCACGGCAGCGATCATTCTCCGCTTCACAACCACACCCCAGCTTTGCGAGCCAGAGCATGCCTGGCCGATCGTCGAGCTTTCTATCGTAGCTTCGCGAGGTCCGGCTCCGGCGGAGCCAGTCACGCTCCGATGGACAGCCCGGCCCCAGGGATGGCATTCAGCAGGTCCCGTGTGTACAGCTGCTGAGGATTATCAAACACCTCGTCGACAGTGGATGCCTCCACAATGCGCCCATGCTGCATGACACAGACGTGGTCGGCAATCATCCTCACGACCGCGAGATCATGGGTGATGAAGAGGTAGGTGAGTCCGAGCTCTGACTGCAGTTCGGCGAGAAGGGTGAGGATCTGGCCCTGCACGAGAACATCAAGGGCAGACACCGCCTCGTCCAGAATGACAATCTCAGGCTTGAGCGCGAGCGCTCTCGCCACCGCCACACGCTGACGTTGACCTCCAGAGAGTTCTCCTGGATACCTCGACGCCAAACTCACCGGAAGCGCTACCTGATCGAGCAGTTCGTTCACGCGAGCTCGACGGGAAGCATGATCTCCGACCTTGTGAACTACGAGCGGTTCGACAATGGTGTTCCCGATGTTGCGCAACGGATCGAGAGAACCATAGGGATCCTGAAACACCGGCTGCATCTTGCGACGCAAAGCGAGTAGTTTGCGGCCCTTCAGCGGCGCGGTGTCCGTGCCGTCAATCGTGATATGCCCGCTCGTTGCATCTTCCAGCCGCAACAGCAGCTTGGCGACAGTGGATTTGCCCGAACCGGATTCTCCGACAAGCGCCATCGTCGTGCCGCGTTCAATCGCGAACGATACGTCGTCAACGGCCTTGAACTCGCGCGCGTCACCTTTCGCGCCGCGGATCTTGAACACCTTCGTGAGCGACTCCACAACAATGGCGTTGTCATGCTCGCCCGCTGCGGCTTCTTTCGTCGCGCGATCCTCAGCCACGCGCACCAAATCGACGTCTGCTGCAGCGGCCGGAGCGGAGTAGTGAAGGTCGACGAGGCTCTTACCTGAGGACTGAATTCGACGCGACGCAAGGCTGGGGGCGGCGGCGACCAAACGCTGCGAATACGGATGCCTCGGATTCTCCAGAATCTCCCTGGATGGCCCAGACTCGACGACCCTGCCGCGGTACATCACGACAAGTTGTTCCGCGCGCTCTGCCGCAAGGCCGAGGTCATGCGTGATGAACAGCAGCGCAGTGCCGAGGTCGTGCGTCAGGGTTTCGAGGTGATCGAGGATGACGCGTTGTACTGTGACATCCAGTGCCGAGGTGGGTTCGTCAGCAATGAGGAGTTTCGGGCTTGCGGCAAGTCCCATTCCGATCAGAACGCGCTGTCGCATACCGCCAGAGAATTGGTGAGGGAACTGACGCATCCGCTTATCCGCGTCTGCCAGACCGGCCTGTTGGAGCACCTTGATTGCCTGTCGTTTGACGTCACGGCCGGTGGCGATCCCGTTGGCACGAATCGCTTCCTCTACCTGGAAGCCAATGCTCCACACCGGGTTGAGGTTGGACATCGGGTCCTGTGGGACGAACCCGATGAGACGTCCTCGAACCTCCTCCATCGCCTTCTCGGAAAGGGAGGCAAGGTCCTTCCCCTCGAAGAGCACCTGACCTTCGGTGATCTGGCCGTTGCCTGGCAGCAAGTTGATGATCGCGTGCGCCGTCGTGGACTTGCCTGAGCCAGACTCCCCCACGATCGCGAGCGTCTTGCCAGGCATGAGTGTAATGTCCACACCGTTGAGCGCGGGAACCATCCCGTGAGTGCTGGGGAAGCCGACCTTCAGCCCCTTGATTTCTAACAGTGGAGTGGCGTTCATCGCTGCGCCCTCGCCTTCGGGTCAAGCGCATCCCGCACGACCTCGCCGAGCGAGACGAACGCGAACACAGTAAGGGACAGGGCGATCGAGGGATAAATCAGCGTCTGAGGCGCGACCCGCAGATCGTTCTGCGCCTGGTTGATGTCATTGCCCCACGACATGATGTCGCTGCCTAAACCAACCCCAAGGAACGAAAGACTCGCCTCGGCGACGATTGCCCCAGCCAATGACAGCGTCGTGATGACAATCACCGGAGCGATCGAATTGGGGAGCACATGCTTGAGCATGATCTTAAAGCGCGATAATCCGAGCGCGGTCGAGGCCATGACAAAATCGGCGTTCTTGACTCTGAAAATCTCGGACCTGAGCACGCGCGCAGTGGCGGGCCAGGCAAATACCCCGATCGCGAGCGAGATGCTCCACACGCTTCGATACTGGGACAGTACCGACATGATGACCACGGCGGCCAAGATGTAGGGAATCGAGAAGAAGATGTCGCCAATGCGGGAGAGGAACGAATCCAACCAACCACCATAGAACCCGGAGAACGCACCAAAAAGCACACCGAGCACCGTCGTCAGCACAATGACGATGAAGCCGACAGACAGCGAGGTCGACGTGCCATGGATGATCCGCGAGTACACGTCGCAACCCTGCTTGTTGAAGCCCAGCGGATGTCCGGCAGTCGGCGCCCCGTTGCTATGCGCTAGGAAGCACTGGTTGTTTGGCGGCGTCTGAGTAAACAGTCCAGGAAACAAGGCGACGACGATGACGAGCAGGATGAGCAGCGACGAGAGCCAGAAAATCGGACGCCTGCGCAGGTCGTTCCAGGCATCAATCCATAAATTGCTGGGCTTCTCCGCGACCCTGACAGCGTCGATTCCATACAGCGCCGCGTCATCGATCGGCGCTACGAAGTGGACGAGGGATCGGTCGCCGGAGCGACTGTCCACTGAGGGCTTGCTGTTATCACTTGACATAGCGGATCCTTGGGTCGAGCAGACCATAGAACAGGTCAACAACGAGGTTGACACCGAGATAAATGAGCACCATCACAGTGACGAAGGACACCACTGTCGGGCCTTCGCCTCGGATGATCGCCTGATAGAGAGTGTTCCCGACACCCGGGACGTTGAAGATACCCTCGGTAATTGTTGCTCCAACCAGGAGCACTCCAAAGTCGGTCGCAAGGTAGGTGACGACGGGGATAAGCGAGTTCCGCAGAATGTGCACCGGGATGACGCGCCTACGGCTCAGCCCCTTGCTGTACGCGGTGCGCACGAAGTCCAAACCCGAGGTTTCGATGACCGAGGCACGGGTAAGGCGCATGATCTGGGCGAAGCTCACGGACGCAAGCACCAACCCAGGCAAGATCATGTCCTTGATCGGTGCGCCAACGCCAACGGTCGTCGGCGTCCACCCCAACCACACTCCGAAGACGTACTGGGCAATGAACGCGATGACGAAGATCGGCATCGAGATGAGAATCAGGCTGACGGCGAGGGAGCTGCCGTCGAAGAACTTGCCCTTGCGCAGTCCCGATACGAGCCCAATAAGGATGCCGAATACCGTCTCGAACAGGAGGGCGATTGTGGCAAGCCGGAGGGTGACGGGGAACGTGCGCTGCAGTACAGCGCTAATTTCTTCGCCCGAGAATGACACCCCGAAGTCGCCGCGGAAAATACCACCGAGGTAGATGAAGTACTGCACGAAAAACGGCTGATCGAGATGGTACTGCGCGCGCAATTGCGCAACGACCGCAGGATTGGGGGTCTTGTCGCCAAAGAGGGCAACAATCGGGTCTCCTGGCATTACGAAGACCATGAAGTAGATAAGAAGCGTCGTACCAAAGAAGACCGGGACGGCCTGCAGGATACGCCTAAGGATGTAATAGATCATGAGGCGCCTATGCCTCCATGACTTTAGTGCTAGGCATGCGGAAAATTGGACCTATCTGTGTGGGAGCAGCACGCTCTTCGGCCAGCACCGAGACTACTCTCGGTAAACCCGGAATCGGGCATCGCTTGCTCAGGGAAGGGGCGACGACGCGCACGCCGCCGCCCCACCGTCAGCTGCCGACTAGCCCTTCTTGGTGACCTCGTAGTACAGCGGCACGGAGTCCCAACCGAAGTGCACGTTCGAGACATCCTTGCCGTAGCCACCGGTCACGTTCGAGTACCACAGCGGGATTGCAGGCAGATCCTTTAGAAGGATCTCCTGGGCTGCCTGGAAGTCCTTGTTCGCGGCATTCAGGTCAGTCTCGGTCGAGCCTTTCTTCAAGAGCGCGTCGAACTTCGGATTCGAGTAGTCCCCGTCGTTTGATCCGGCGTTGGTGCCATACAACGGCCCGAGGAAGTTGAACAACCCTGGGTAGTCCGCTTGCCAGCCGGTACGGAACGCGGTCTGAATCGTGCGGTTCGTGATGAGCGTACGCGCTTCCTTGAACGTGGGGTACGGTGCGCCAGACGCGTCGATGCCCAGCACGTTCTTGATGCTGTTCGTCACCGCGTCAACCCAGCCCTGATGTCCTCCGTCGGCGTTGTACGCAATCTGGAACTTGCCGGTCCATGGGGAGATCTTGTCGGCCTCGGCCCACAGTTCCTTTGCCTTCTTCTCATTGAACTTGAGAACGTCGGCACCCTTCAGCGTTTTCGACCAGCCATCGATCACCGGTGAGGTGAAGTCAGACGCCGGCGTACGCGTGTCCTGGAAAATCACCTTGGTGATCTCTGGACGGTTAATTGCCATCGACAGGGCCTGACGACGCAGGATTCCCTCTTGACCACCGAAGTGAGCAAGACGGTCCGGAATGGTGAACGACTGGAAGATCGCAGCAGGCTGGTTCACGGCACGATCGCCGAGATCCTTCTTGTAGGTGCCGAACGCGTTGTCTGGAATCGCATCCAGCACGTCGAGGTGGTTCGAGAGCAGGTCGGAATATGCAGCGGCCTGGCTCACGTAGAACTTAATGGTCAGACCACCGTTGTGAGCTTTGCGCCCACCGTTGTAGTCGGGGTTGACCTTGAGCTCGATCTGCTCGTTGTGCTTCCACGCGGTGGGGCTGGCGAACATGTACGGGCCGTTGCCGATCGGGTTTTCACCGAACGCCTTAAGGTCCTTCCACGCCGATGCCGGAAGCGGGTAGAACGCCGAGTAACCGAGGCGCAGCGGGAAGTCCGCGAGCGCCGACGTGAGCGTCACCGTAAACGTGTGGTCGTCAACGATCTTGAGACCGGTCAGCGGGCTGTCAGCGTCGTAGCTGAAGCCTTCGATGTCCTCAAAGAAGTAGCTGGACAGCTGGCCGTTGCTAAGCAAAGCGCCGTACTGCCATGCGTCGACAAAGCTCTTCGCGTCGACAGGCTCACCATCGGTGAACTTCAGTCCAGGCTTGATCTTGATCGTGTAGGTCGTGTTGTCTGTGGTTTTGATCGACTCGGCCACGTCATCGTGAGGAGCACCCTTCTCGTCGTAGTACACGAGTCCGGCAAACATCGCACCAAGAATCTTGCCGCCACCAGTTTCGTTGGTGTTAGTTGGGATCAGCGGGTTCTGCGGCTCCGAACCGTTGGTCGTTACGACGGCTGTGCTCGAGGCAGAATTCGATGCTTTCGGCGTCGAAGCCGTTTGACCACACCCCGTCAATATCATGGCAGCCGCGAGGCCAAAGCCTGCGACAGCCAAGGCTGTCCTGTTGAGTTTCAATTTTCCTCCTGTGCAAGATGGACTTACGGTAGACGATTCCTAGGTCGACCTGCCGTGTGAAGTGAAGACACCTTAAAGGGGTCTTCCGCTTCCAAAACTGTAGGCGGAAACCTCAAATAGTGGTAACCATTGTGGAAAATATCTGAGCCGAGTGGTGGATCGTTGCGTCAAAATTGGCCGATTCGCATAAATCTCGTGTCATGCCGTCGACGTGTAGGGCTATCGCTCGTACCGACCCGATAACATCGACCAATGCGGTCAGACAGCGCTTTCGGGCCAGATACCGGGCCTTCCAGGCAGGAGACTAACCCTGCCAAGAGCGGACTCGCACCACATCGCGCGACGCGACGCCGCATCCGACTCGAGATCCTCATTGTGCTTGGGCTCTCGCTCGGCGCATCCGCCATCTATTCGATCGTCAACATCGTTGATCTGGCAACGAGGTCGACGCCGCTCGCCAAGCAGACTGCGACGCTCAACGGAGCGCTGAGCAATCGGCAGGCCTTTGACCTGATCTACCAATTCCTCGGTATTTTCTTTGGCCTGATGCCCGTCGCACTCGTGGCCTTCCTGCTCTGGAACGCAGCACGACCACACCTCGGGCGGCTCGGTATCGACTTCCGGCATCCGCTACGGGATGCCGTGGTCGGACTGGGACTGGCGCTCCTGATCGGTATTCCCGGCATAGCGCTCTATTTGGCCGGCAAAGCGGCCGGGATCACGGTCACGGTGAAGGCGTCCGCTCTCGGCGACTACTGGTGGTCGGTCCCCATCCTCATTTTGGCCGCCCTGCATGCCGGACTGCAGGAGGAAATCATCGTGATTGGCTACCTGTTCGCCCGGCTGCGCGAGCTTGGCTGGGGAAAGTGGTCGATCATCCTGAGCGCGGCAGTGCTGCGGGGCAGCTACCACCTGTACCAGGGCTACGGCTCCTTCGTGGGTAACTTTGCCATGGGTGTGTTGTTTGGCTGGCTGTACACCCGATACAAGCGGGTGCTGCCGCTCGTGATCGCCCACTTCGTTATCGACGCAGCGGTTTTCGTGGGGTACCCGTGGGCAGCATCAGCGTTCCCTGCGCTGTTCGGGTAGGCCCACTCCAGCTGCTCGAGCGGGCCGAGACCGGGCATAACCGACTTCGCAGGTTCAGACGGCGCTGGCGTCGCAGGATCGCTCCGCGCTCCTCATAGCTCC
>JBDTIM010000117.1:0-10187 GCA_039936355.1 Lacisediminihabitans sp.
GCGCCAGGGAACTGCGCTTGATCTAGGCTACGGCGGCGCAGAATCATCACGTCAATCATCAGGGGTGGTGATGCTGCGTCACCACTCGTCTTCGTAGATTCGGGCTATCAGGTAACCGCCTGAACACACCGAGACATCGGAGCACCATCGTGAAGATCACCACCTCCGCCCTCACTCGCGTGGCCGCCGTGGCCGCTGTGCTTGCCGGCGTTATCTACATGCTCGTCCAATTCATCCACCCCGCTGACGTCGTCGCCTCTCTCACCACTCCCATGTGGCAGATCGTGCACGTTCTGAGTCTCCTCGAGGCCGTCCTCGTCTTGATCGGTCTCGCCGGGATCTATCTCCGGCAGGTCCCACGCTTTGGAATTCTGGGTTTCATTGCGTACGCACTGTTCGGGTTCTTCTTCGTGCTGCAGGCCGCGTTCAACTTCTTTGAAGCCTTCATCACACCTCTGGTGGCGGTCAGTGCACCTCAACTCGCTGTCGATATCGTCGGCTTGTTCGGCCGCACCCCGGCCGTTACCGATCTCGGCATCCTCGCCACGTTGCCTCTTGTTGGCGCCGTGCTCTACGCAGGAGGGGCATTGCTGTTCGGTATCGTGATCGTCCGCGCTCGCGTGCTCTCCCGGGGTGCCGGCATTCTCATGATCGCCGCCGCGGTCATCACGCCCGTTGCAGGAGCACTGCTTCCGCACGCCCTTGAACGGATGGCTGCACTCCCGATGGGTGCCGCGCTGGCCTGGCTGGGCGCTTCGCTGTGGTCCAGCCTGCGTGAGAAGTCGGCAGACACGCATCCTGCCGTCAACGAGTCGGATCGGAATCTGACCTCGGTGGTCTGACACTCCCATGCACCAGATCCGCATCCAGGGCCAGCTTGATCCGCGATGGAGCGAGTGGTTCGAAGGATTCACGCTGGCAGTTGATAGCAAGGGAAACACGATCCTTACCGGTCAGGTCGCTGATCAGGCTGCCCTCCATGGACTATTCAGACGCATCGGTGATCTCGGCGTCATCCTCGTCTCCGTCAATCTTCTGGACCAGGAGCAACAGCCATGACCGGGACGATCCTCGCAGCACCGGCCCGCAAAACGCGGGCCCGCAAGGCGCAGCCTCGCCAAACCCGCAGGCCGCAGTGGCCGATGCCTACCGGACTGATCCTCCTCAGCCTCATTCCGATTCTCGCCGGTAATGCCCGAATGTCAGAAATCGCGAGCGGTGCCGTCGAGACGGCACTCAACGCGCGCTTCCTCGACTCTCCCCTCCCCGTGGTGATCCACGTCGTGGCGGTGACCATCTTCAGCCTGCTGGGCGCATTCCAGTTCGTTCCCTCGCTGCGACGCAGCCGGAACCGCTGGCATCGCTGGGCCGGCCGCATCCTCGTCCCCGCTGGAGTAGCCACTTCGCTGTCGGGCATGTGGATGGCGGTCTTCTACCCGCACCCCGCGGGTGACGGCGATATTCTTGTCGTGTTTCGCTTAGCCTTTGGAATCGCGATGCTTGCCAGCATTGCTTTGGCAGTACGTGCGATAGTCAGGCGCAACTTCGTCGTGCACAGCGAGTGGATGACCCGCGCGTATGCCATCGCGGTCGGTGCTGGCACCCAGGCCCTTGTCCTCATCCCAGAATCGTTTCTCTTCTTGCCCGCAGACGAGCTTCCCCGAGCCATCTTCATGGGAGCTGCGTGGGCGATCAACCTCGCAGTGGCGGAGCTCGTGATTCGCCGACGTGCGCAGCATTCTCGTTTATCGAAACAATATCTAGGGGCAGTACAGCGATGAGTCAAACCAGACCGAGCGCTGTGCAGCTTCAGGCGACTCTCGACCAGAAGCTATTCCGGTGGCTCTGGTTGATCAAAATGTTCCTTGCGATTCCCCGCTTCGTGATTCTGGCGGTCCTCGGAATCGCTTTCGTGGCTACGACAGTGATCGCGGGAATCGCAATTCTCGCCACCGCCGCTTGGCAGGGGAGCACGCATCCGGTGGGCGGGTATTCGGCGTTCAATTTTTCGTGGTCACCGTGGGCATCCTCCTGTTGATCACCGGGCGATCCCCTCGTCCGTTGTTCGACGTCCTCATCGGACTCAACCGTTGGCTGTCCGGGTGCTCGCCTATGTCGCGCTGATGACAGACCAGTACCCGCCGTTCAGGCTCGACACGGATGAGGAGGGGCCGGCGAAGCGTGTCTCGGCCGATGGCGACTCGACGGCGATAACTCCCAGTGGTGTCTCAGCACGAACTGGAAGCAGGCCGCCGTTAGTCCGAAACCGACCCAGGGGATCCTTGATATTGAGGGGTGGCTGGGTCTGGAGGCAGGCAATCGTTCTACAGGCGGATGAAGACCGGATTCCCCCACAGGCCACTAACGTGCTCCACGAAGCGCGGGTAGGTGGGCGAGTTGTACATTCCGCCGGCACCGTCGTAGATGCCGATGTGCTGTCCCGGCCACCAGACCAGGTCGCCGGCGACCGCATCCGCTTTCGCAATGCGCACTCCGAGGGCCGCTTGCCGGTCCGCAGTGCGCGGCAGGCTGATGCCGAACCCGGCGAAAACGTACTGCGTATAGCCGTCGCAGCTAAAGCTCGTGCTAGGACTGTTGCCGGTTCCGTAGGGGACCACACCGACGAATTGCGCGGCGTACGCCAGCAACGCCGATCCGCTGTAGGCCTGATTCGGCGGGTTGATCGTTGTGTATCGGTTTGCCGCAGCCTTCGTTGTGACGCGAGGTGCCGCGCGGACGACGGGCGGGGGAGGTGGCGGCAGCGTGACGGAATAGTTGTCACGGACCGGTACATCCGGCTGTGTGGTGGCCCAACTGACCACAAGTTGTAGGGACTGCTGCTGGGCCGCTGCCGTGGGTCCGGGTTCGGCCGCGGCGTACATGGGGAGAGCAATCGTGGCGACCAGGCATCCGGTCGCGGCCATGGCTGCGAGCTTGCCGACACCCCTACTCATTTAGCACCAGCCAAACCCCGTCTCCTCGTATGCGAATGGCCCGAAACCGACCCGATCGACTCCGCAACTCTACCTGTCACCTCCTGGACCGCAACTAGACAGACCATTTCAGGGGCACCCCAGACGAAGGGATGTCAGTGGTTGCGGGTACATTCTCTTGACGAGGCGAAAAAATGCATGAAACACTACATGTTGTGGAATGACACGGGTGTCATTCCTGTTATATAGTAAGACACCGCCTCAGATGCGGCAACGATTCGAGAGCAGTGAGGAGGTCAGAATGGACAGCGACAACGACACTGTTGGCGGCTACACGGTTCCCGTCGACCCGATGGATTTTTTGCAGTGCGATAGCTGCCAGTAGGCGGTACACGGTCCACAGCGAAGCCCCGATTGCCACGATGGCCACCGGGGCTTCGTCATGCGACGGAAAACAAGCTGCCAGCCGTGCCGCGAAAGCCGTTCTGAATAGAATGAACGAGTGCCAGTGAACCCCGCGCTCCAAGGCCGTGTCTTTCCGCCAACGCAGCCTTATCTTGTTGGACGGGAGAAGATCCGGGAATTTGCCCGCGCTGTTTTCGCCACCGGCGCCATCTACCGCGATTCATCAGCAGCCGAAGCGTTGGGCTACGTCGACGTGGTGGCTCCGCCTACATTTCCCGTGGTCATCCAGGAACGCACTCTCGAGCAGCTGCTGGCCGAGCCGGATTCCGGCATCGACTTTTCACGCGTCGTGCACGGGGATCAGCGGTTCGATTACAGTAGGCCCATTGTTGCCGGTGACGAATTGACGGCGACCTTGACGGTGTCCAGTGTGAAGTCACTCGGCGCCCACTCGATGGTCACCGCCGAATCCAAGATCGTGGACGCCAGCGGCGCGCACGTCGTAACCGCGATCTCCACCCTCGTGGTCAGGGGTGACGAATGAGCTCGGCGGTCGCCGTCGGCGATGTCGTGGCGGAGCAGACCTACCGTCTCACCCGCGACAGCCTCGTCAAATACGCTGGAGCATCCGGCGATTTCAACCCGATCCACTACCGTGACGACATCGCGCAGAGCGTCGGGCTGCCCGGCGTGCTCGCCCACGGCATGCTCACGATGGGCATTGCCATCCAACCCGTTGTGGAATGGGTCGGCGACCCGGGCAAGATAGTGGACTATCAGGTGCGCTTCACCCGCCCGGTGCCCGTCGACGCTGCCGAGGGCGCCACGGTCACCGTCACCGCCACCGTCGGAGCAGTCACCACCGATACCGCGCGCATCGATCTCACCGTCGTTGCCGGCGGGACCACGGTCCTGGGCAAGGCGCGCGTCACCGTCCGGTTCGACTGAACCGTGTCCGATTCGTTCTCCAGCCTCACGAGCATCCGGGTCGGCGGCCCTGCGCCGCACCTGATCCGGGCTTCGGAGCCGGCCCGTCTGATCGATGCCACTCGCCAGGCATGGGCCGATGCATCCGGCTGGCTGATATTCGGTGGCGGCTCGAACCTCGTGGTCGGCGACGACGGCTTTGAGGGAACTGCCGTTCTCGTGGCTACCCGGGGGATTGAAAAGCTGTCAACTTCGGACGCCGCAGCCGATGGCACGCGGACGGTGCGACTGCGGGTGCAGTCCGGAGAGCCGTGGGACGGTGTCGTCGCGTACGCGGTCTCCCACGGATTCGCAGGGATCGAGGCGCTTTCCGGTATCCCTGGATCCAGCGGCGCCGCTCCGATCCAGAACATCGGAGCCTATGGACAGGAAGTCGCCTCCTGCCTTGTCTCGGTCGAATTTCTCGATCACGACTCCGGCGAGCTGGAGCAGCTTCCGGCTGCGAACCTCGAATTCGGATATCGCACGTCGACCTTCAAGCACGGCAAACTGGGACTGGTCGTGTCGATCGAGCTCGAACTGACGTCGACCGTGCAATCTTTCAGCGCGCCCGTCGCCTACCCGCAGTTGGCTTCTGCACTTGGGGTAGCCCTTGGCGACAGAGTGCCCATTGACGCACTGCGGGACGCGGTGTTAGGGCTGCGTGCCGCCAAGGGGATGGTGCTGTCGCCGGATGATCCCGATTCCGTGAGTGCAGGATCCTTTTTCACCAACCCGATCGTGAGCGAGAACTTCGCCAGATCGCTGCCCGCCGACGCGCCTCGGTGGCCGCTGGAGAACGAGCAGCCGCCACTGGTGGTGCCACTCGATGCCGCCAACGGTTTTGGGCTCGCGTCCGAGAACACTCCCGTCGCTTCCGCGCCTCGGGTCAAGCTCAGCGCTGCGTGGCTCATCGAACGCGCCGGCATCCGGCGAGGGTTTGCCCTGCCGGGCTCGCGCGCGGCGATTTCGTCCAAGCACACACTGGCGATCGTGAATACCGGTGGCGCGACCGCCGCCGAGGTGAGCGAGCTGGCGCGCTACGTGCGGCAGCGGGTCGGGAACGACTTCGGCATCGAACTGCAGCCGGAACCGATGCTGGTGGGCGTCGAACTCTGAGACCGGCGCCCGGCACCGTGATCAGGTATCTTCGCGGATCCAGCGGAACGTGTAACGGCACAACAGCAGTCCGACGACAAACCAGATTCCCAGGATGATGGCGACCCAACCGAGGTTCCAGTCGCCGGTTTGCTCAACGGCGGCGAACGATTCCGGCAGGAACACTGCCCGCATACCCTGCGCCATCCACTTGAGCGGAAAGATTCCGGCAAAATTCTGCAGCCACCCCGGCAGCATGCTGAATTGCAGGTAGACGCCGGAGATGAACTGCAGCAGCACCACGATTGGAATGACAACGGCGGTTGCGCTTCTGCTGGACCGTGGCACCGCCGAGAGCGCGATTCCGAGCACGCAACTTGTGATCACCCCCAGCAGGAACACCCACGCAAACGTCATCCATTTGTCGAGATCACCGGGCAGGGCCACGTTGAACCCGAACCGGGCGATGACAAGCAGCAGGATGGCCTGAAACACGGCGCTCACCATCACCATGCCGATCTTGCCGATGAAATAGGAGACGACCGGCAGGGGCGAGCCGCCCAGACGTTTGAGGGTCCCGTCGCCCTTCTCTCCCGCAATGTCGACACCGAGGTTCTGCACTCCGCTGAGGAGCATGCCTGCGGCGAGCATCCCGGGCAGGTAGTAGGCCGCGAAGCTGATCCCGCCTGAGCCGTCCGGGTTCTCGCCGAGGTTGCCTGCGCTGCTGAATGCGACGGCGAAGACGGCGAGCATGAGGATTGGGAACAAGAAGCTGAAAAAGACCGAGTCGCCTTGACGGAAGTAGACCTTGAGTTCGTAGCCGATCCGGGACACACCGAGCCGTAGGGTGCGCGGGAGCGCGTTCGTTGTGCGGGCCGGGGACGTTGTCACGCTCATGAGCGAATCCCGGCCTCGGGCGAGACAACGCCAATGACCGACTCAACCGCCGGACTCGTTGGCTCGCCGAAGCCGACTGCTCCGCTCGCGTCGGTGCTGACGAGCTTCAGGTAGATGTCTTCCAGGCTGGGCCGGATGATCTCGAGACCGTCAGGTTCGCCACCGTGTTCGGCATACAGGCGAGCGACCACCCCGGCCGGTTCTGCCGTACGTTCCTCGCGCAGTCTGCCCTGTTCGCGCCACCGGACCAAAGGGGTCCGAGCCTCCGCTCCCCCGAGCTCATCGATCTTGCCGATGTCGATAATCCGCCCGTTGTTGATGACCGCTGCCCTGCCGGCGAGGTTGGCGGCTTCGTCGAGGTAATGGGTTGTGAGCAAGATCGTGGCCCCCTCGTTCTTGAGGTTGTCGATCAGGCCCCAGAATTGACGTCTGGCTTCGGGGTCGAAGCCGGTGGTCGGTTCGTCGAGAAACAGCAACTCCGGTCGCCCGATGATGCCCAGTGCGACATCCACCCGTCGACGCTGCCCACCGGAGAGTTTTCCGATGCGCGTCTTCGCTTTGTCGGTGAGCCCGACGGCGTCGATCACCTCGCCGACGGCGCGGGGGTTGGCGTAATACCCTGCGAAGTGAGTGAGCTGTTCCAGCACAGTGACATTGCCGCTCTCACCGGTGCTTTGCAGCACGATTCCCAGACGTGCCTTCCACTCGATACCGCCGCGTCGTGGGTCGATGCCGAGCACGCGCGCCTGCCCAGAAGTGCGGTCGCGAAAGCCCTCGAGGATCTCGATGGTCGTGGATTTGCCTGCGCCGTTCGGCCCGAGCAGAGCGAAAGTCTCGCCGCGCACGATGTCAAAGCTCACGCCGTGCAGTGCAGTGAAAGTCCCGTAGGTTTTGCGCAGATCGCGCACCCGTACGACGGCATCCGTTTCACTCATGCGTCCATGATGCGGGAGTGAATGTCCCAGCACAACTCGGCCTGCTCGAGGAGTGTCACCAACTTCTAGCCGGCCGAGTGACCGACCGTTCGCGTGGGATCTTCGCGAGCCAGGCTCGCTAGGCGAAGAGGCGCTGCAATCGCTGGATGCCCTCGAGCAGCGGCTCGTCGGCGAGCGCGTAGCTGAGCCGAATGTATCCGCTCGGCCCGAACGCCTCACCCGGTACCACTGCGACTTCTGCCTGATCGAGGATGAGATCGGCCAGCTCAAGCGATGTCGTCGGCGTGATGCCGCCCCAACTGTGGTTCAGCAGTGCCGACACATCCGGATACACGTAAAACGCGCCCTGCGGGGTGGGGGTGACCATGCCGGGGATCTTGTTCAGCTCGGACACAATCACCTTGCGACGCGCATCGAACGCCTGCCGCATGCTTTCGATGGTTTCCTGTGGGCCGTTCAGCGCGGCAATTGCCGCGCGCTGTGAGATGTTCGACACGTTCGAGGTGAGGTGCGATTGCAGGTTGCTGGCGGCTTTGATCACGTCGGCCGGTCCGACCATCCAACCGAGTCGCCACCCGGTCATCGCGTAGGATTTCGCGACACCGTTGACGAGAATCGTGCGGTCGGCCAGTTCCGGTACCGCCTCCACGATCGAGACCGCCTTCACGCCGTCGTACACCAGATTCTGATAGATCTCATCCGAAAGCACCCAGAGACCGTGCTTCTGGGCCCACTGTCCGATGGCGCGGGTCTGCTCCAGCGAATACACCGCGCCGGTCGGGTTGGACGGCGAGACGAACAGCACGATCTTGGTGCGCGGGGTGCGAGCGGCTTCAAGCTGCTCCACAGTGACGAGGTAACCCTGGTCGGCGCCGGCAAACACGGTGACCGGGACGCCGCCGGCGAGCTTGATGACCTCCGGATACGTCGTCCAATACGGCGTCGGAATCAGGACCTCGTCGCCCGGGTCGAGCAGAGCTGCGAAGGACTGGAAAACCGCGTGCTTGCCGCCGTTGGTCACGATGACCTGGGAGGGTGCCACCTCGAGGCCGCTGTCACGCAGCGTCTTGGCTGCCACTGCCTCGCGAAGCTCCGGCAATCCGGCAGCGGGGGTGTACTTGTAGTTCCTCGGATCCTGCACGGCTTCGGATGCCGCCTGCACGATGTGCGCAGGCGTCGCGAAGTTCGGCTCGCCCGCCGCGTAGCTGATAATTGGCCGCCCTTGTGCTTTCAGCGCTTTGGCCTTCGCATCCACTTTGAGGGTTGCCGACTCGGCGATGGCGGCGACTCTGCGGGACACACGAGAAAGAGGTATGGTCACGGACAACAGCTTAAAGCACCGGGCGACCAACGGCCGCGGACTGCCCGCCAGCTTTGCACGCCCCAGCGGCGTGACCTACACTGTTTCAAGGTGGTTGAAATCTGCCATGCTTTTCTATGCCCATTTTCGAAGAAGATCCGAAAATGTCGCACAGTGAGGCTACGCACATTTTTCTGTCTAGGGTGGTGGCTCAATTGGTAGAGCAGCGGTCTCCAAAACCGCAGGTTGCAGGTTCGAGTCCTGTCCGCCCTGCTGCTCGAGAGGTGCAATTTGGTGCCGATCGGCACATGGTTGATGAAACCGGAAGGTTGTGAGCGTGGCGGGAAAAGCAGTCGACGAACCGAGTGAGGACATCGTCGCGAGCGCCAAAACGGACAGCGCCACCATGCGCGGTCCGATCGGTCGCATTGCCTTGTTTCTCAGGCAGGTTATGCAGGAGATGCGGAAGGTCATCACACCGACCCGCAAGGAGTTGTTCAGTTACACGGGAGTCGTGCTGGTCTTCGTGATCATCATGATGGGTCTGGTCGCCGGGTTTGACCTGGTATTCGGAACCGCCGTCGGGTACATCTGGGGCAACGGGCCGACGAAGTAACTCGGCGGCCGCACGAACTTCTCCGGCGCACTGCGTCGGCAAGGCAAAACGAAATGGAAGAGATTTAGTGTCTGACACAGAAAGCGCCTCATTGGACCTCGCGACGGCGGCCGAGCAGTCCTCGGAAGAGGACGAGGCACAAGAGGGCAACGTGCTCGAGGCAGAAGAGGAATCCGTCGAGGCGGCCGAGAGTGGCGCCATGCACGTTGATGACGACGACGCCGAGGTAGACCTCGACGCCGCGCTGGACGCTTCGGCGGAGCTCAGTTCAGGCGCCGATTCCGGCGACGAGGCTGATGCTGCCGTGGAAGCCGTCGAAGGTGAGGCAGAGCCGGAGGAGGTTGACCCATACGCCGAGTTCCGTGCGGAACTGAAGGCGAAATTGGGTAAGTGGTACGTCATTCACTCCTATGCCGGTTTTGAGAAGCGCGTCAAGCAGAACATCGAGAACCGCCGCATCAGCATGGCCATGGAAGATTACGTCTACCAGGTCGAAGTGCCGATGGAAGATGTCGTCGAAATCAAGAACGGCCAGCGCAAACTGGTCAACCGCGTGCGCATTCCCGGATATGTACTCGTGCGGATGGACCTCAATGAGGACAGCTGGTCCGTCGTACGGCACACCCCGGGTGTCACGGGATTTGTGGGCAACTCACACAACCCGACCCCGCTGCGGTTCGAAGAAGCGTTCTCGATGCTCAAGAGCCTCGTGCAGATCGTCGAAGCTCCGGCAAAAGCCGGCGCCCGCGGCGGGAAGGCCGTCGGACGGTCGATCCCCCAAGAGGTCGACTTCGAGATTGGCGAAACCATTACGATCAAAGAGGGCTCGTTCGCCGGTCTTCCGGGGTCCATCAGCGAGATCAAGCCCGAGAGCGGCAAGCTCATCGTGCTGGTGTCGTTGTTCGAGCGCGAGACGCCGGTCGAGCTCAGCTTCGAGCAGGTCACAAAGCTTTAGCCGCCAGAATCGTTATCGGCGTGTGGTCGTCGAGCGTGCTGCACTAGCGGTGCGAAGCGAACCCGGCACATCCTCCGGACGG
>JBDTIM010000118.1:0-7170 GCA_039936355.1 Lacisediminihabitans sp.
CACATCAATCAGTGCGATCGCCACGCGTGCCGGGGTCGCCGTGCAGACGATCTACAACGCCATTGGCAACAAAGCGGCGGTATTGTCGGCGGTCCTCGATGCCGCGGTATCCGGCCCGAACGCCCCAACCCCCGTGCCGGAGTTCATGGCCGAACGCACCCGCACTGCGCAGAATGCTGCCGAGCTTCTCGACATCCTCGCGGACTGGCTGCTCGAAGCCAACGAGCGCACGGCGGCGATCAGTCGGATCATCCTTCAAGCTGCAGCAGTCGACGAGGATGCCGCAGAGCTTGAGCGCGCACGCTCGCAGCAGAGGCTCCGCAACTACGGCCTCGCCGCCGCAGCACTCCGTGAGCGCGGCGGCCTGCAGGGCGGCATGACCGACGACCAGGCGGCCGCCACCCTGTGGTCGATCGGGCACCCGACCGCGTATCGCGCGCTCGTCATCGACGCAGGTTGGTCGCCGGAGGCATACGCCAGTTGGCTGCGCACCGCTCTCGCAGTGCTGGGTTAACAAGTTCACTGTTTGGTGGAGGTAGGCACCCCATGGCTTGGGGAGAGAATGGACGAGTTCCCCACCCAAAGGACCCTGTGAGTTCCAGCCCGCCCATCCAGCCCAGTCCGCCGTTCGCTCGCAGCGTCGGCTTCCGTTCCGAGCGCGGGCCGATCCTCATCGCGCTCATGCTCACGGTGGGGCTCGTCGCGATCGACTCCACGATCCTTGCCACAGCGGTCCCGTCCATCGTCAAAGACCTCGGCGGCTTCACCCAGTTCCCCTGGCTGTTCTCCATCTACCTGCTTGCCCAGGCGGTGTCGGTGCCCATCTACGCCAAACTGTCGGATGTCGTCGGCCGCAAGCCCATCATCCTGCTTGGCGTAGGCCTGTTTTTGCTCGGCTCGATCCTCTGCGGCTTTGCCTGGAGCATGCCGGCACTCATCGCGTTTCGCGCCCTCCAGGGGCTCGGCGCGGGAGCAATTCAACCCATGACCGCGACCATCGCAGGCGACATCTACACCGTCGCCGAGCGGGCCAAAGTGCAGGGCTACCTCGCCAGCGTCTGGGCAACTTCCGCCGTCGTCGGCCCAACCCTTGGCGGCTTCTTCTCCCAATTCCTCACCTGGCGCTGGATCTTCTACGTCAACGTTCCGCTGTGCCTCGTCGCGGCATGGATGCTGTTGCGCGCCTTCCACGAAACCGTCGAGCATCGCAAACACAAGGTCGACTACCTCGGGGCGACGCTCCTCACCGCCTCGCTCAGCCTGCTCATCCTCGCCGTCCTCGAAGGCGGGCAAGCCTGGGACTGGAACTCACCGCAAAGCTATGGTGCCTTCGGCATCGGTGCCGCACTGCTCATCGGATTCGTCTTCGCCGAGCGTCGAGCCGCAGAACCTGTGCTGCCACTCTGGGTGCTATCACGACGGCTGCTCCTCTCAACCGCGCTCATCAGCTTCGGGGTCGGTGCCGTCCTCCTCGGCCTCACCTCTTACGTCCCCACCTTCCTCGAGGGAGTCCTTCACACCACCCCGTTCCTCGCGGGCCTCACCCTCGCCGTGCTCACCATCGGCTGGCCAATCTCTGCCACCCTGTCCGGGCGGCTCTACCTGCGCATAGGATTTCGCAGCACGGCGCTCATCGGAATGGTATTCGTCGTCGTGGGCACGGTCGCGCTGGCCGCAGTGGTATCGGTGCCCAGCGTCATCCTCGTTGCCGTCTGTTGCTTCGTCGTCGGGCTCGGACTCGGGCTCGTTGCCACCCCCGGGCTCATCGCGGCCCAAGCTAGCGTCCGCTGGAGAGAACGCGGAGTCGTCACAGGAACCAACCTCTTCGCACGTTCCATCGGAAGCGCCGTTGGCGTCGCCATTTTCGGCGCCGTCGGCAACGCGATTATCGTCGCCTCCGGCGCCAGCGAGACGGATCCTGCAGCAATCGAGAGCGCCTCAGCGGGCGTCTTCATCGCGGTCGCCATCGCCGCAGCGGCAACCGTCGCGGCAGCCTTCGCCATGCCACGGCACAGCGCACCGCCAGACCCGGACGTCGTCGAGGACTGACCCCGACACCGCCGAAGACTCACCTTCCCGGCGCGGCCCGGTGGCAGGATGGAACCATGGTCGACCAGGCGCATCCGAAGCTCGAAGAACTGATCGCCGTCCTGCATCGGCTGCGCGCCCCCGGGGGCTGCGCCTGGGACGAGGAACAGACCCACGCCTCGCTCGTGCAGCACCTCGTAGAGGAGACCTACGAGCTCGTCGACGCGATCGAGAATGGCACGCGCGACGACCTCATCGAAGAGCTCGGTGACGTGCTTTACCAGGTGATCTTCCACTCCGATATCGCCGCACACACTCCGGGCGAGGAGTTCAGCCTTGAGGATGTCGCCGAAAGGATGACCGCGAAAATGGTGAGCCGGCATCCGCACGTCTTTGGCGACTCCGCGGCGCAAGAAGCCATGAACATCCAGACCGGGGATGACGTCGTCGCCGTGTGGGAAGACCTCAAGAAGGCAGACAAACCGCACCGCACGAGCGTGCTGGACGGCATCCCCAACGCGATGCCAGCACTCGCCCTCGCAGACAAGTTACTCGGGCGGGCGCACCGGGTTGGGCTGGCTGGCGAAACTGGCACGGGGGAACTGGCGACCTCAGTGGCCGCCGAGACCGAAGACTCACTCGGTGCGCAGCTACTCGCGATCGTGTCATCCGCGAAGTTAAAGGGACTCGACTCGGAGCGAGCACTACGCTTGGCCCTCCGCGGCCTGCAGGCGGAAATCCGCGAGGCGGAAGCAGCCGGATCGTTGGCTCGGCCCCGAAGTTAGCGCAGCCTGAAGTCAGGGCAGCCTGAAGTAACGGCAGCCCGAGGTTCGCGCAACCGGAGGTTAGCTCAGGTTCACGTCACCGCGCGTTAAAGAGCGGTGCCCCCTCCAACCCGAATGGAGAGGGCACCAGGCTCGACAGGGTCATTTCACAGAAAATTTCACAGTGAACTGGCCATACCTAGCCATGGACAGCCGGTTTACCCGACCAGCTGATCCATGTGATCGCTACAACGCTTGAGCATTGCCACGTAATTTAGCGCCAACCGCCACCCCCGAATTCGTATGACAGCGACGCACCATTCTTCGAGTATAACAATAACAGTCGTTTGTGCAAACGTGCGTTATGTTTAACTTATGGCCCGCCCCGCTGACCCGCAGAGAAGGCCCGTTTTGCTGGCGCAAATCGTGGAATACCTCCTC
This sequence comes from Lacisediminihabitans sp., assembly GCA_039936355.1. Classification (GTDB taxonomy): domain Bacteria; phylum Actinomycetota; class Actinomycetes; order Actinomycetales; family Microbacteriaceae; genus Parafrigoribacterium_A. The sequence goes on from JBDTIM010000118.1 coordinate 3,234, forward strand.
AACGAGTCGCTTGCAACCCTGTCATTTCGTGCCCTCGCTGCGGCACTCGGAGTGAGTACGTACACTCTCGTCTACCAGTTCGGCAGTCGTGCCGAGCTCCTGCACGAAATCGTGCGGGCGATCACCACTCGTCAGAACACTGTTGTTGACGCCGTGGCCGCTGAGACGGGCGAGCTGGATGACCACCTGCAGAACCTACGGGACTCGTGGAACTGGGTGCTGCATCCTCGAAACAGGCAGTTGCAACGCCTCGAATTCGAGGCCGCAATGATCGAGACTCAGGAACCCGGTCTCGACCCGATAACTCCGAAGGTGTTCGAGTTGTGGAATTCTGCGGGACATCGCGCACTCCTGGCATTGGGAGTGGCGGATGCCGATGCGAGAGTCGAAGCACGGATCATCACCAGCACGATGTATGGCCTGCAGTATGACCTCATCGTCAATGGCGACGAAGAGCTGACAACGGCTGCGTTTAACCGGACGCTCGAGGCATACCGGAATCGGATCGTCTCACTGAGCCCGCAACTCACGTACTCAGAAGTGGCAAGTTAGAAGCTGCCGCCCGTCACGACTACGGCCGGCGCGTTCTGGCTGCCGCGAGCCCATGAAACAATCGGGGTATGGCTAGTTCGGTAAATCCACCTCGCGGTATGCGCGACTTTCTTGCTCAGGAGAAGGCGCGGCGCGAGCAGGTGCTCGCGGTTATCCGCTCCGTCTATCGTGCCCACGGTTTCGACGAGATCGAGACGCCCGTCATGGAAGACAGCTCCCGCCTGCATGCCGGACTTGGCGGCGACAATGAGAAGCTCGCCTTCGGAGTGTTGAAGCGCGGGCTCACCAGGGAAGACTTGCATGCGGCAGACGATTCGCTTGAGCTGGCCGACCTCGGTCTGAGGTTCGATCTCACAGTTCCGCTGACCCGCTTCTACGCGACCCATCACGCAGCTCTGCCTGCGGTGTTCCGCTCGATTCAAATGGCTCCGGTCTGGCGGGCCGAGCGCCCGCAGAAGGGGCGCTATCGGCAATTCGTACAGTGTGACATCGACATCATCGGGGAGTCTGGTCCGCTTGCCGAGCTGGAGCTGCTAAGCGCAACGGCAGCCGCGATGGGAGCTCTTGGCATCGAGGACTGGTCGTTCCGGATCAATGACAGGCGGATCCTGCATTCGCTCCTGCGCTACTGGAAGGTCGAGCCCGACTCGGCCGAGCGCGTACTGATCGCCCTCGACAAGGAAGACAAGATCGGCGTGCAGGGTGTGGTAAACGAACTGCTCGAACTGGGAGTTGGCGATGCAGAGCTCATTGGGCGCGTTCTGCTCGGTGGTGAGCTGACCGTTCTCGCGGATGATGGATGGGCGCTGCTCGCAGACGACACCCAGGCTCCGGCCTGGCTCGATGCGGAGGTGTACCACGAACTGCTCGCGCTCCGTGCCGCGCTGCCCGGCGCGCGCGTCGTCTTCTCTCCGATCCTGGTGCGCGGTATGGGTTACTACACCGGCACAATCTTCGAGATAGCACACCCGTCATCCACCAGTTCGCTTGGTGGTGGCGGCCGCTACGACGGCATGATCGGGCGATTCCTTGGCACGGATGTCCCCGCGGCCGGATTCTCGATCGGCTTCGAACGCATCCTCGATCTCGTGCACCTGCCAGAGGATGAGGGGACGGATGCGGTGGTCCTTCTGTATGACCACGATGTCGCCCCGGAGAATCTGGTCGCGTTCAAGTCGAAGCTCCTCACACTGGGCGGGCGGGTGCGACTGGAGCGGAAGCCACGCAATCTCAAGCCGCTTCTTGAGCAGCTCGCGGCATCCGGCTTCGGGCGCGTCGCAACCGTCACCGCGGCCACGACCAGCGTGGACGAGTTAGAGTTCCGCTCCCTGGACCGCCCCTCGGCTATCGGGTAGCCCGCACGGCACCCTGAGTGCCTCCTTCGCCTGACGACGCTGGGTTTCGTCATCGATGTGGCGGTTATGGCTGCCGCATCGATAATACGGTGGAGCAACGTTGAGCCGCGAGAGACAACCGCCCCGGTAGTCGAGCCGAGAGTGATGACCAGCTCGTCTGCCGTTCATCGAGCGGTAATAGTCTCCGAGTAGGATGACCAACGGCTTTGTGACACTCGTACAGCAGAAATACAGCAGAAATACGACATAAAAGGAGAACTCCCGTGGCTTTGATCGAGGCAGTAGGCGCTCGCGAAATTCTGGATTCCCGGGGCAACCCCACCGTTGAGGTCGAGGTGCTTCTGGATGACGGCGTCGCGGCCCGCGCGGATGTCCCGTCCGGCGCGTCAACCGGTGCTTTCGAGGCGTACGAGCTTCACGACGGAGACAAGGCCCGCTATGGCGGCAAGGGCGTTCTCAAGGCCGTTGCGTCCGTCATCGATGAGATCGGTGACGCCATTGAGGGCTACGAGGCGAGCGACCAGCGCCTGGTGGATGCCGCCATGATTGAGTTGGACGGCACCGAGAACAAGAAGCGGCTGGGTGCCAACGCGATCATCGGCGTCTCCCTCGCCGTCGCCAAGGCCGCAGCGGACTCCGCCGACCTGCCTCTGTTCCGCTACATCGGCGGACCGAACGCACACACCCTGCCCGTCCCCATGCTCAACATCATCAATGGAGGTTCGCACGCCGACAACGACGTGGACATGCAGGAGTTCATGATCGTGCCGCTTGGCGCACCGAGCTTCAGCGAGGCTCTGCGCTGGGGCGTGGAGACGTACCACACCCTCAAGTCGCTGTTGAAGAGCAAGGGTCTGTCTACCGGACTCGGTGACGAGGGTGGTTTCGCACCTAACCTTTCCAGCAATCGTGAGGCGCTTGACCTCATCGCCGAGGCGATTGGCCAGGCCGGGTTCACCCTCGGCAGCGACATCGCACTTGCAACCGACGTTGCGGCATCCGAGTTTTACAGGGACGGCTCGTACCACTTCGAGGGCAAGCAGCTCTCGGCACTGGAACTCACCGCCTACTTCGCAGACCTCGCGGCCAACTACCCACTCGTGTCGATCGAAGACCCTCTGCAGGAAGACGACTGGGAAGGCTACCAGCACTTCACCGCAGAGCTCGGCAGCAAGGTGCAGATCGTCGGCGACGACCTTTTCGTCACCAACCCGGTACGCCTGAAAAAGGGTCTCGATTTGGGAGCAGCCAACTCGATCCTGGTGAAGGTCAACCAGATCGGCACACTAACCGAGACGCTGGATGCCGTGGCCATGGCCCAGCGTGCCGGCTACACAGCGATTCTGTCGCACCGTTCAGGTGAGACTGAAGACACCACGATCGCCGACCTCGCGGTCGCGACGGATGCCGGCCAGATCAAGACCGGAGCTCCGGCCCGCAGCGAGCGCGTCGCCAAATACAACCAGTTGCTGCGCATCGAGGAAGAGCTCGCCGAGGCCGCTGTTTACGCCGGCCGCAGCGCATTCCCCCGCTTCAAGGGCTAGCACCTCGAGCCTTCAGCAGGATGAGATGCAACACGCCGCGTAATCGGGTCGATAGCGGCGGCGTGTCGCATCTCATCCTGCGTTAGCCACGCGATCGCCGGTGTCGCCACGCGATCGCCCGTGTCGCCACCGCCCGCCCGTGTCGCCACCGCCCGCCCGTGGCGCCACGCGATCGCCCGTGTCGGCACGCGCACGCGAACGTCCGGGTTTCCCCGAATGCTCACTTAGGCTCGTACCATGATCAGGCAGCCGCGCACGCCTCGCGGGGAGCGACGGCGCTCGGGGCGCGAGGGCACTCAGCGTCAGCGCACGCAGCGTCAGCACACGCAACGGGTTGCCGTGCAGCTCCCGGAGATGGCTGGCGCGTCCGGTACCTGGCTGCGCAGCATCCGTCTGTCTGGCTTCACGATCGCGGCCCTCTCGCTCATTGTGCTCTTCGTCGTGGTTCTCGCCCCGTCGCTCCGCATTCTCGTGCAGCAGCAGCAG
>JBDTIM010000119.1:0-5827 GCA_039936355.1 Lacisediminihabitans sp.
AGCAGGGCGGCACCCAGGAGGGTTAGCGGCACATTGTGGGGCTTGGAAAGGCCCTTTCTGAAGCCGACTCTCTTTCCAAGTACGAGCGCGAGCGCGAGACCGGCCGCCCCCGCATTGATGTGTACCGCGGTTCCGCCCGCGAAGTCATTGACCTTGAGCCCGGCCGCCGCCCAGCCCTGGCTGAGGTTGAATACCCAGTACGCAACGGGAAAATACACTACGGTCGCCCAGACGCCCGCGAAGATCATCCACGCCCCGAACTTCGCCCTGTCTGCGATTGCACCTGAGATCAAGGCGACGGTGATGATCGCAAACGTCGCCTGAAAACCCGCGAATGCGAGCCCAGACAAGTTTGGGGACATCACACCACCCTTGCCGATGCCCACCAATTCACTGAGACCAAACAGGGTGCTCGGGTTTCCGAGGAAGCCGGGTATGAGCGGCGGTCCGAAAGACAACCCGTAGCCGTAGAGCACCCACAGCACTCCAACGAGTCCCATTGCGCCGAAGCTCATCATCATCATGCTGACCACGCTCTTCGCTTTGACCATCCCGCCGTAGAAGAAGGCGACACCAGGGGTCATCAGGAGCACAAGCGCCGCCGCCACCATAAGCCACAGCGAGTTCACGTCACTGGTTATGGCTCCTACTGAGGCCGACAATTCGATCATGGACGCTTACCTCTTTCTCAAACGGATGAGCAGTCAGAGGTTCTCGCTCGACCCCGTGTTGCTGCCCGCCCAGGGCACACAGTCAGTTTGCTGCTCCCAGGTTTCACGCCGGGTGCCGATCTGTTTCGAGGGCGTTACGCGGCCGCCCCACAGGTAAACATCTTGTTTCCGGTTTCCGTCAACGCGCCAGGCACCCGGCTCACAGTCTCGTAGACTGCAAGGGATGAAGTTCTTGAGGAGTGAGCGCTACGCGGCGTTTTTGTTGATTGCCGCCGCAGCACTCGGCCTGATCCTCGCCAATACTCCGTGGGGCGCGACCCTGCAAGCGGTCAGAGACCTGCATCCGCTCACGCTGTGGTCTGGAGTCGACCTGTCGCTCGGCCACTGGGTGACCGACGGGTTACTTGCCATCTTCTTCTTTCTCGCGGCCATCGAACTACGCCACGAGCTGAGCCAGGGTGAGCTGAACAGTCCACGTAAGGCGCTCGTGCCCGCGCTTGCAGCCGTTGGTGGCGTGATCGTACCCGCGCTCATCTTCCTGAGCATGGTGCGTGAACCCGGGCTGTCGTCCGGATGGCCGATCCCCACAGCGACGGACATCGCGTTTGCGCTCGGCGTGCTCGCGCTCGTCGGTAGGGGACTTCCCCCGAGAATCAGGGCGCTCCTGCTCGGTGTCGCCGTCATTGACGACCTCATCGCGATTCTGATCATCGCCTTGTTTTTCACGACCAATCTGCAGGCAATCCCCATGCTGGTTGCCGTACCGCTCGTGCTGATCTTCGGCTGGCTCAGCCGCAGGGTGAAGCGAAAGGGCTCCGGCGCGGTCGTCGCCATCCTCATCGTCATCGGGGTCGCGGTCTGGGTTCTCGTGCATCTTTCCGGGATCCACGCTACGGTCGCCGGCGTGGCTCTCGGCCTGTCGATGGGGAACAACAGCGGATCCAAGGCGCGCCGCGCGCTCGAACCATGGTCGAACGGAATCATCCTTCCTCTCTTCGCCTTTGTCGCCGCTCTGGTCATGCTGCCAAACCTCACGATCGGACAACTGAGCCCGGTGTTCTGGGGCATCGTCGTGGCTCTACCTGTGGGCAAGCTCGTGGGGATCACGGGAGGCGCGCTCATTGCTCGACAGCTTTCGCCGCGCGGCAAACGGAAATCGACTCTCCCGCTCGGTGACATCCTGATGGTGTCCGCGCTCGGAGGCGTGGGTTTCACTGTCTCTCTGCTCATGAACGAGTTGGCGTACCGCCGCACGCCAGAGATCACGGTAGAGGGAACGCTTGCGGTGCTCACCGCATCCGTCATCGCGGGGATCATCGGCGTTTCTTTCACCGTCGTTCGGTCACGACACTATAGAACGCACGCCGAGCCGAAGAAGAAGAAGTAACGCGGTTACACGACCGCGTCAGTGGTCAACGCAATGAGGCGGGAGACCGCGCGCAAATACTTTTTGCGATATCCACCGGCGAGCATTTCTTCTGGGAAGACCTGGTCGAGTTGCATCCCTGTCGCGTAAAGGCGAACCTCGGCGTCGTACAACCGGTCGACGAATGCCACGAAACGCAGCGCATCGGTTTGGTTGCGCAGCGAATGCACATCACTGAGCCCGACGACATCGATCCCATCGAGCAGCTTCACATACCGGGAGGGATGAACCGTAGACAGGTGGGCGACGACAGCATCGAAGTCGTCAACAGCGACTTCGCCTTCAGCGGCATCAATCGCAGCGGCAAAGTCGTCTGTCGTCACCGCGACCGCATGGCCCTCTATGGCCCTGCGGCGATAGTCGAGCCCGTCAATCCGGATTGTGGTGAACTTCGCGGAGAGAGCGTCGATCTCGCGCAGGAAATCCTGAGCTGCAAACCTGCCCTCCCCAAGCGCATTCGGAGGCGTGTTAGACGTCGCCGCGATACGGGTACCGGACGCAACGAGCTCGGACAGCAACCGCGACATCAGTCGAGTATCGCCCGGGTCGTCGAGTTCAAACTCGTCGATACAGATGAGAGAGGCACCCTTCAACAGGGACACGGCCGAGGCATAGCCGAGTGCGCCAACCAGGGCCGTGTACTCAATAAAGGTGCCGAAGTACTTGCGCCCAGGAGCAACGTGCCACAAGGCGGCAAGCAAATGTGTCTTTCCCACACCGAATCCACCGTCGAGGTATATCCCAGGGCGGACGTCCAATGATGACTTCCTGCGCGAAAAGAGCTTTCCAGCCTTTGGTGTCCAGGCCGCGACAAAATTGCGAATGGACGCAACCGCGGCACCCTGCGACGGATAATCACGATCGGGACGATACGAATCGAGCGTTGCGGAACGGAACTGGCGGGGTGGAACGAGGTGGGCGACGATTTCCTGACCGGAAAGTGTCGGCTTCCTTCTGGTTAGGCTCTCGCGCGGGCGCAGTGGAAGTGTAGTCAATCGGGGAGCCTCTTATTTTGTCGAAGTCTTACGGATTCCTGCAGACAGGCATCCTCATTGCGTAGATTCGAAGCTACGGACTTGTTTAAAGCCTAGCCCGATCTATTCATTTCCACCGCCGCCTACGCGGCGCCAACCGGAGGTAACAATGGCCGTAGAGGTCGACTCATCACCCACGTTCGCCGAATTCGCTCACCCAGAACGTTTAGTCAGCACCGACTGGCTGCAACGCCACCTCGGTACACCAGGGTTGGTCGTCGTCGAGTCAGATGAGGACGTGTTGCTCTATGAGACCGGCCACATCGAGGGGGCCGTGAAGATCGACTGGCACACCGACCTCAATGATCCCGTCGTGCGCGACTACATCGACGGAGAGGCATTCGCCAAACTTCTCGGTTCCAAGGGCATTGCCCGCGACACCACCGTTGTAATTTACGGTGACAAGAACAACTGGTGGGCCGCATACGCGCTCTGGGTCTTTACGCTCTTTGGCCACGAAGACGTGCGCCTGCTCGACGGTGGAAGGGTCAAATGGGAGGCCGAGGGCCGCAAATACACCACCGAGATTCCGACTCAGAAGGCAGTCGAGTACCCGGTCATCGAGCGCAACGACGCTCCCATCCGTGCTTACAAGAATGACGTGCTCGCGCACCTTGGAAACCCGCTCATTGACGTTCGGTCACCCGAGGAATACACCGGTCAACGCACCACAGCCCCTGCCAACCCGGAAGAGGGCTCGCTACGCGGAGGCCACATTCCGAGTGCGCACAACATCCCGTGGGGCATGGCCGTCGCGGAAGATGGCACGTTCCGTCCGATCCACGAATTGAACGCCTTGTATCGCGATGGTGCCGGGCTCAAAAACGACGACAGCATCGTTGCATATTGTCGCATTGGCGAGCGTTCCAGTCACACATGGTTCGTTCTCACCTACCTGATGGGGTTCAACGGCGTTCGCAACTACGACGGATCCTGGACGGAGTGGGGCAGTGCCGTTCGCGTCCCGATCATCAAGGGTTCGGAGCCGGGCGCCGTTCCGGTCCGCTAGGAAAGACGATGACCGAAACCACCCTCCCAGAGTCCCTGGCGCAAATCCGGGATGATTTCCTAGAGCTCGAGCAACACGACAGGCTGCTCCTGCTGCTGGAATTTGCTAACGAACTACCCGAGTTGCCCAAGCGTTACCTCGACCACCCGGACCTGCTGGAGCGGGTGGAGGAGTGCCAGTCCCCCGTTTTCCTGTTCGTCGAGGTCAACAACAACATTGTCCAGCTGTTTGCCACCGCACCGAAGGAGTCGCCGACGACACGCGGCTTCGCCTCCATCCTCGTCCAAGGACTTGGTGGACTCACCGTCGAAGAGGTGTTGGCCGTTCCGGACTTTTACCCGCAGGACCTCGGACTCACCGAAGCAGTCAGTCCACTTCGAATCCGGGGAATGACCGCGCTGCTTTGGCGCACAAAGCGGCAGATCCGCGAAAGGGCCGACAGCTGACACTGCCGAAATGAGGTCATTCCGGACGGAGTATCGCCAGCCACTTTGTGATTGCTCGATTCCATCGCTCCGGGTCGTAATTCCACAGCTTCGTGTGCCTGGCGATAGAGAAGGTTTCCATCGTAACCTTGTCCGGTCTGGCCGCAGCGAGAAGGTGTGAAGCATCTGAGGGCACATATCCGTCGTCATCGCTGTGCATCAAGAGCACTGGCACTGTGAGTCCCGCCGCGTTCCTGACCACGTCAAGCTTGTCGAGGTCGATGGGACGAGCCAGCCCTGTAATCTTCCCCGCCCAGTGACGCCCCACAATGGCGTATGCCGCAACTCCGATGATCCGTGGCAGGTGCAACATCCGCGCTTGAAATTCGAATGTGTCTCTCCACCTCACGACGGGTGACTCGAGCACGACCCCACTCACCCTCTCAGCGAGATGCGAACGTGTCACAGTCTGCAACACCGTAGCTCCGCCCATCGACCAGCCCATAAGCACAATCTTGCGTGCACCTCGGTCGACGGCGAGCTGGATCGCCGATTCGACGTCGAGCCACTCGGTGTCTCCGAGCCCGTAGCGTCCGTCGCTGCTGGCTGGCGCATCCCCGTCGTTGCGATACGACATCAGGAGTGAGGTGTAGCCGGCTTCATGGAAAACCGGCACTGCACGAAGCGTCTCCGCGCGTGTAACTGCTCTGCCGTGCACCTGAATCACCCAACGGTCCGTTCCGGTCGCAGACCTAATCAGCCAGGCAGGTGCCGGCCCGAGCGCGGTGGGAATCTCGATGTCTTCACTCGGGTAGTCGAGATCGTGCGGGGACAGGTAGAACCATCCACTGAACCGAGCGTGAGTTGCTGATGACAGTTCTCCAAAATCAATTCCGAGCACCCGACGGGTGACCGAATGTGACGTACGACGCACTATCGCGCCCAGCCTTGCATGACCCGTGTCGCCAGAAAACCACAAACCGTACTGGCCAGGAACAGCCGAATCGAGCGTAAGACTGAGTGTCACCGTATCCTCGGCGCTGTCGACCCCGAGTATGGCAATGTCTTCCCCCCTGCGAGAAGGAGGTGTCACCACGGCACGGGCCATCACGAGTGAGAGAACCGCGGCGGCGGACGCGACGGCGGACGCTGCGATTCCCGTCACAAGGAGCGCAGTGCAGAACCAGCGTCGCCCCCGGTCGGCGTGCCTTCCCGATTCCGTCACGGTCAAACTTTAGTCTTCACTCGTGCCCGTAACAGTC
>JBDTIM010000120.1:0-15646 GCA_039936355.1 Lacisediminihabitans sp.
GTGGTGGATTTGATGCCAGCCTCTTCGGCATAGCTCGTGTCGAGAACTTTGGCAGTGAAGTTGTGCTGCTCGGCCCAGCGCAAGTACATGCGCTGCAGCATCTCGGCGAAGTCGGCGGCATCCACTCCCCCGGCTCCGGAACGAATCGTGATGACGGCCGGGCGAGAATCCCATTCTCCATTCAATAGAGTTTGGACTTCGAGCTCGCCAAGCAACTTCTGGATGCTCGCGAGTTCCGTGCGCACCTCGGCGGCTGCAGCCTCGTCTGACTCTTCGTTAGCGAGCTCTACCATCACTTCGAGGTCATCGAGCCTGGACTGAATGCTCACAATCCTGGCCAACTCGGCCTGCCGATGGCTGAGGTCGCTGGTGATCTTCTGAGCCTTTTCGGTATCGTCCCAGAGGTCGGGCACGCCTGCCTGCTCGCTCAGCGAGGCGATATCCGCCGTGAGCCGCTCGACCCCGACGACCGAACGAATGTCCGAGAAGGTGGAGCGGAGGGCGGCGATCTCTACAGAAAAATCAAGCTCGTCCATGTCTGTGCCAGCCTAGCGGAGCGACGGTGGACGATTTCCGCGTAGAGCCCCGCTGGGAATAGCATCACACGGGTGAGCAGTCAGCAGGAGCAGCCATTCAGCTTCCGCTCGATCGCACTTCCCGCGCTGTTGCCGACACTGCTGTTTTCCATCGGCGAGGGCGCCATTATGCCCATCATCCCGGTCGTGGCGAACAACCTCGGTGCGAGTCTTGCCATCGCCGGCCTCATCGCCTCGATGATCATGGTCGGCGAACTCTTCGGCGACATCCCGAGCGGCTGGATTGTGAGCCGTATCGGCGAGCGCGATGCAATGATCTATGCCTCACTGCTGGCAATTGTCGGGCTGATTACGGCGACATTCTCACCGAACCCTCTGCTGCTGGGCATCGGAATCCTCCTGGTCGGCCTGTCGACGGCGGTGTTCGCACTGGCCAGGCACGCGTTCATGACAAGCTTCGTGCCCCAGGCATACCGCGCGCGGTCTCTGTCAACGCTCGGCGGAACCTTCCGGTTCGGCTATTTTGTCGGCCCGTTCATCGCGGCCGCCGTCATTCATCTGACCGGACACACCCAATCGGTGTTCTGGGTGCAAGTGGTCGGCTGTCTCGGTGCCGCGATCACGTTGATGATCTTGCCCGATCCCGCGGCGAAGCTCGCCGCAAACAGGGCCGCCTCCGGGCTTCGCGAGGGGCAGGAGCTCGTGGCCGAGGAATCCGTCGGGCTCATGCGCACGATATATAACAGCCGCGCGGTCCTGCTTCGTGTGGGTACAGGCGCGGCGCTGATCGGCGCGGTTCGTGCGAGCCGTCAGGTGATTTTGCCATTGTGGGCGGTGAGTATCGGCATTTCGGATGCGAACACGGCACTGATCATCGGAATCGCGGGTGGGATCGACTTCGCTCTGTTCTACGCGAGCGGGCAGATCATGGATCGTTTCGGTCGGATGTGGACAGCGCTCCCTTCGATGATCGGCCTCGGGCTCGGCCATCTGGCGCTCTCGGTGACGCACGATGTGCCAGCGAATGTGGAGTGGTTCATTGGTGTGGCGATGGTCTTGTCACTGGCGAATGGCATCGGCAGCGGCATCCTTATGACCCTCGGTGCCGACCTCGCGGACACGCGGAATCCGGCACCATTCCTCGGAGCTTGGCGCTTCACAGGTGACTTCGGAAGCGCCGTCGCACCGCTGGCTGTGGCAGGCATCACCGGGGTGCTCTCTATTGGTATCGCGAGCGGTGTAATGGGAGTACTCGGTCTGCTCGGAGCCGGTGTGCTGTGGCGTTACCTGCCGCGCTACGTGCCCCGCAAGCCTCGCGACCCGTAACATCGTGCTGTGATCCCCGCACCCAACCTGCTTGCGTTCGCGATAGCGGCGTTTGTGCTCATCGTGATTCCCGGTCCCAGCGTTCTCTTCGTGATCGGGAGGTCTCTGGCCCTGGGGCGGGTCGGTGGGCTGCTTAGCGTGCTGGGTAACGCGGTCGGCATCCTCACGGTCGCCCTCGCGGTGGCGTTCGGGGTTGGGGCGATCATCGAAGAGTCCGTGGTGGCGTTCATCGTGATCAAGGTTGCCGGGGGCTGCTACATGGTCTACCTCGGGATCCAGGCAATACGACATCGCAACCGCGTTGCGGAACACACGATTGCTGGAGTCGCCAGACGCGGGCATGTCCGCACGACGGTCGAGGGTTTCCTCGTGGGGTTCTCCAACCCCAAGGCGATTGTTTTCATGATCGCGATCCTGCCGCAGTTCATCGACCACAGTTTCGGGAACATCCCACTGCAACTGGCCGTGCTGGGGCTCATCTTCATCTCAATCGGCCTGCTGAGCGACGCCGCCTGGGCTCTGACCGCGGGGGCCGCCCGAGACTGGTTCGCCCGCTCTCCCCGGCGCATCGCAAAGCTCAGCGCCTCTGGCGGCGCAATGATGATCGGCATCGGGGTCGCGTCGCTGTTCGTGCCAGGCAGCGCCGACTAACGGTACCGGCCAGGGACGTTGACTGACCTCACGCAAAGGCGAACAGTGGGGGTAAGACCAGAACCACGAGCACGACCCATCCCGCAAACACTAGGAGGTAGCCCGTCTGCCATCGCTCGAGGCCCGCCGTCCGTGACCGCCCGGCAAGCAGTCGTCCCGTCAACCAGGCCGTGCCCGCAAGGTTTACCAGTAAGACGGCGTTGAGCCCGAGCGCTGCTACCCGGTTCGCGGTGAAGCCCAGCTCGCCGATGCGTGCAAACATCGACGCGAGAACGAGGATATCCAGCAGGATCGCCGCGGAGACCGCAACCAGGCGGATAATATCCATCACCCCGCCGCCGCGGTCATTCCCCCGCGCTGATATCCCATACACGACAAGGCCGAGTACAACGAGCAAAAGCACGTCGAACACGGTCAGCAGATCGCGGTCGAAATCGCGACCGACACCGGCGATCGCATAGACGACTGCGGCGACAAGCAACATGACGGCGAAAAGGGGGGTGAAGATCGCTGTGAGAACAGGCGCGAGGTTCTCGATAACGCTCTTCTTCTCCTCGACAAGCCAGGCCGCGACGATGACCGCGCCTGCCACTCCTGAGGGAATGACCCAGGTGAGCACGTGTTCGATGCTGCCGGGCGCGATCGGAGTGAGGATGGCGACTGTCAGTCCCATGAGCACCGCACCGCCGAGCGCAAGAAGTGTGTAGTAGATCGCCCATTCTCCCGTGAAGCGGATGAGATCCATCCGTCGCCCAGACCATCGAAGGTCGCCGCCGAGATAGGCCGCACCGACGACAAACCACAGTGCGATGGGAAAATGGATCGCGACGAGTAGTTCGGTGTTTCCGCCCTGCGCGAGGGGGAAGAGATTCACAGCAACAGCGAGCGCGGCCACGACGGCACCGAGGGCAAGCATGGGGCGCAGCGGCATCCGTCTCAGCACAGCGAAGTATGCAGCGAGCACCGGGAGAACGAACAGGCTGGCATCGCGAAGGAGCCATCCTCCACTCGTGCCGGGAACTTGTGAGAGGAGCCTGGCGAGCTGAACGAATACCGCGGCGGCCGCGGCACAAGCGAGCATCGTGATCATCGCTTTGCGCCGGCCGTCATCAGCGCGCGGCATCGCGAGCTGCTTCCACAAGCGATCGCCGTGTTCACGTGCGAACTCGGCGGTAATCAGATCGACCTGGCCCAGCCTTCTGACCGCGACGAGGAAAGCCTCCTCGCCAGTGAGTCCCGTCGCTTCGAGGTCGGCGATTTGCTCGCGCAAATGTCCTTCGAGTTCATCCGCATCGCTATCGTCGACCGCGGGATCCTTCGCTATCGCTGCGCGCCACGCACCGAGCTGAATCTCCACCAGTTCCTCGCTCATGCGCCGGCCACGCTCAGACTTGACCCCCACAGTCCACCGAGGGTGCGAGTCGCGGCGACCCACTGCTTGCGCTGTACGGCCAACTGCTCGACTCCCACCTGCGTGATCTCGTAGTTGCGCCGACGTCTGCCCTCCGGTGATGCGCTCCACTCGGCGCGGATGTACCCCAGCCGCTCAAGTCGATGCAGTAATGGATACAACATGCCGTCGGTCCATTCCACATCTCCGGCGGAGAGCTCGCGCACCCGCTTGAGAATGGCGTAGCCATAGCTCGTGTCTTCAGCCAGGATCGCGAGCACGAGCGGTGTTGCCATCGCGGCGACTAAATCCTTGTCAATGTTCATGGATTCTCATACCTAACACTCTATACCATGTAGTTCTAGGTATTGCGTTGTCTGTATGTGCTTCAGCCCGCCAAATCGAATCGTGAGCCAGAAGCGAAGCTCTCAGAGCCTGCCCATATGCACCGGATACGGTGGGGGGAAGATCGCACGACCGAGCCCGACTGCGAAGGATACACACAATGCTGTACGTAGACATCCCGACTTCATCCGATCTGCTGGCCCTCACGGAACAGCGCGGCGCCCAGTCAGTTTCGCTGTACTTACCCACTTCCCCGATACGAGCCGAAGCCGAAGCATCGCGTATCGAGCTCAAGAACCTGGCGCGCGAAGCCGCTATCCTCCTGCGCAAACAGGGAGCGAGTGCCGAACAAATCGCTTCGATTGACACCCACCTGGATGCACTGGTGGACGACAGTGAATTCTGGCGCTACCAAGCACATAGCCTCGCTATTTTTGTCACCCCGGACCACATCCGCCACTACCAGCTCGCGAGCGGCCTTGATCGTCAGGTGCACGTGTCTGATCGTTTTCAGCTCGCGCAGTTGCTTCGGGCGGTGACGTTTCCCAATGCCGGATACGTGCTGCTCCTCACCGAAGGCGAGGCACGAGTCGTCGAGGTCTCTGCGGAAACCCCGGCGACCACGTTGACCATTCCTGAGTTGCCCGAAACCAGTGAGCCGTACAAGACGCAGCCGCTCGCCGACCGACTTCCGCGGTTGCGCGCACAGGGAACGCTTGGCGACGCGAGCGCACAACGGCAGTTCGCACGTCGAGTCAACTCTCTCGTGCGAGATCACCTGCGCGGCAGCGGCCTCCCGCTCGTGCTCGCGGCGAGTGAACCAATGTCGTCGATCTATCGTACGATGAACACCTACCCTCGTCTGGCAGATGACGTGATTTCGGCAACCCCCGCAATGAGCGATTCCGAGCTGGCGGAGAAGTCGCGCCCGGTCTTTGACAAGCTCTATGCGAGCGAACTAGCTGAGTGGCGCCGCGTATTCGACGATCTCGACAGCGCTGGCCGCGCGACAACGGATGTAGCCAGCGCGGCTCGCGCAGCCACGTTCGGCGCAGTTCATTCGCTCTTAATCGATATAACCCGTACGGTCCCTGGCACCGTTGCGGCGGACGGCACCGTGTCATTTGCCGATTCTGTGAGCGCAGACAACTACGACGTGCTGGGTGAAATCGCGGCTCGAGTGATCCAGTCGAATGGAAACGTTCTGGCTGTGCGCTCCGAGGACATTCCGCGAGGCGCCTCTCTTGCCGCTGTGCTGCGGTACGCCGTGTAGCTGCCCACATTCCTGCCAGCACTGAACTTACACCGGCAGCGCTTCCGGCGGCTAGGTCAGTAGAAGACCGAACGAGCCAGCACAGTCACATCAATGCGGAAACCTTCGGGAACCAGCAGGGAGACTACGGGCGGGCGCCAGTACGCCGAAAGCGCGACGGTGGCACTACGGCCATCCACGGTTTCGGCGCGGTCGATGGTGAGCGACTCGAAGCGGTCGTGCGGGGTTGCCGCGAGGTAGTCGGTGACCGCAGCAGCGACATCCGACGACTCCAGGCTCGGACGGTAACCGGATGCCATAGGTGCGACGGCGTCGAGGGGAAACGCTTCCGCCCCGACCAGTGCGGCGCCATCAGCGAGAGTAAACAGCCTCTTGCGTTCGATGTAGAGCGACGTCGCCGCAACCACGAGCAGGATTAGCACAAGCGAAAGGAAACCGTAGAAGATCGTGAGTGGGAGGATGGAGCCGTCATCGTCGCTCCCCCGACCGCGCCGGACCTCGGTGTTCTTCGCTCTCGCCCAGCTCGGATTCACGGCCCGCTCCAGAATCGGGAAACTTGCTCGGTCGCCTCGGCTTCGACGGGAACGGTGAGTGGTAGATTCACCGTCATAGCTGGTGGGGTGAGCGGGAGTCGCACGTGCACGGAAACGCGCACAGTGACCAAACCGAGCCGGTGTAGGCAGTCGTTCGGCTTGGGCAGGCAGGTGATCGACACGGTCGCCTCAGCGGCATCTAGTCCGTAGTCTTTGAGCCCAAACTGGATAGCGCGCTCGGCCATGTCTCGACCCTCACCGACGCTATTGGCTTGAACGAACACCCGGACCGCCTGCCGTGCCGCGCCCTCAACCGCGAGAGAACCACCTTGGAGCGCGGCCATGGCCATCACCAAATATACGAGCGGCAACAGCAGGATCATGCCCGCCGTGATGAACTCGAGTGTGGCGTTACCGTCATCATCAGTCCAGCGTCTCCACCGCCGCATGCCCTGTCACCTCCAATCCGTCGTCTATGCCGACCAGCCCGATGAGCGGGAGCGGCGTCCGGACGGTGACCTGCGCTGACGGATGCCCGAGGTAACTTCCGTACGAGGCGGTCACCTCGCGTGCGTAGCCCGCTCCGATCGCAACCGTAATCAAATCACGGGTGCGGGCCACCCCATCCAATAAGCCGCTGTCGGCGAGCGCCGCGTATCTCGCACCCTCCGCTGCCGCGTCGATCACCGTGTTGCGAATATGCAGTGCGAGCGCAAGTTGGATCACTGAGAGCGTGAGCAGTGTGAGCAACCCGGCAACCATGACGAACTCGGCGACGGCAGAACCTCGGTCATCGCGAAGGCCAACCTTCCGGGGTCCGATCCCCCGGGCGCTTATGGGCCGCAGTCTCATCGTCCGCAGGCTCATCCTCCGCAGTCTCATCGTCCGCAGTCTCATCGTCCGCAGCTGATTCACCCGAAGTTCAACACCCGGGACATAGCCTCGTTGAAGATATTGCTGAGTGCAGGGCCGGCGAGTGCCCAGATGATGATCACGAGCCCGGCGGTCATGAGCGTTATCAAAACCCATCCGGGTACATCGCCTCTTTCTTCTGTTGCAAAGCGGCTCGCGAGCTGTCGGGAAATGCTGCGCATTCTCTTCATGGTGTTTCCTCTCGTGTGGTGTTAAAAGCCCGTTTGTAGCACAAAGATCCCCGGGAAAATGGCGAAGACAATCGTGGTGGGAAGAATCAGAAAAACCAGGGGCACCAGCATGGCGACCTCCTTTTTGCCTGCGACTTCGAGCAGATCGCGTTTGGCTTCTTCTCTGCCGTCTTGGGCTTGAGCACGCAGCACCTCGGACAGCGGCGTACCCCGCTCTAGTGCTCCGGTGATCTGCTCGACGCAACGAGACAGGGCGGGAAGCCGTAGTCCTTCAGCGAGTGCGGTGAGCGACTCTCCCAGCGGGAGACCCGTATTTACCCCCGCCACCACGCCGGCGATCTCGCCGGCCAAAGCACCCCGGCCGATCCTGGAGACTCGACGGAATGCATCCAGAATCCCCTCTCCGGCGGAAAGACTGAGCGTAAGAAATTCCAGGATGCTCGGCAGCTCGTTCGAGATCCGTTTTAGTCTGGCTCGAGCCGCACGCTGCAACAGGGAATCACACAACACCACTCCGCCGACACCGCCGAGCACGACGATGACGAGCTGTGCCGGCGGCGGAAGAGCCTGCCCTCGGGTGAGTGCGAGGTCCAGAAGAAGACCGGCAACCAAACCAGACAAGCCCCACACAAGTTGCCGGGAACGGAATGCCTCGATACTGAGTCCGGACGAAGACTGGCGCAGGCGAAGTTCAATTGTCGCTGCACCCCCGAGAACTCTGCCCAGCGCAGTGCGGGCACGCGTGAACAGCGGTGCGACGAGGAGTCCAAAAACCGGGAGCGGGTCAACCGTGCGACGTGCGAGCAACTCGCGAGCACCGGGAGAGACATCGGCGAGGTACGGTGCAACCCGAGCGGCCAAACTGGGCCGGCCGAGCCTCGGCAGCAGGCTCGCGAGGAACCAGAGCCCAAGACCGAGCAGGACGCCGCAGACTATTGCCCAGCTCGACAGGGTCGTTACTGGAACCATCTGCGTTCCTCCGGAATACGCCCGATTCCGAGCATGACGCGATATGCGACGACGCTGACAACAAGTCCGCCCACGATCACACTGACACCGGTAGGCGTGTTGTACGCGGCGGTCGCCTCTGGCCGGGATGCCAACAACAACAAAATGATCCATGGCGCGGCAACTCCGAGCTTCGCCGCGTTCATCACCCACGATTGTCTGGCTTCCACCTCTGCCCGGATCGCTGAATCCTGGCGGAGGTATGCGGCTAGGTTGCGTAGCACCGTGGTGAGCTCGCTTCCGCCGACCTCACGGGACATCCGCAGGGTTTCAAGGATTCGATCTGCAACTGGATCGGCGAGGCTCGCCTTCAACTCGTCGACGCAGAGCGCAAAGTTGCCTGTGCGACGGTACTGCGCCTCGAACTCAAGGAACGCGCCTCGAGTGAATGCCGGGCCGGTATGCGCGAGCGCGACCACACTGTCTGGTAATGCGAGACCGGATCTGACCGCGGACACCAGATGGTCGACGATGTCTGGCCAGACCACTCGGTTCGATCGGCGTCGCACCGCAGCTCTCCAATTCACAACCGCGAGAGGCAGAAACAGCCCCACAACCGCAGCAGCAATGCCGAGAGCAGCAACCGAAACCAGGGCGAAAGCGAACGCGCCGCACAGCACGCCCGAAAGGACAGACACGGCGACGAAAGCAGGAATTGGTGCCGAGTGCATTCCCGCCTGCGCCAGCCTGACGCGCAACCACGACGACAGCGCTGTGCCGCGCTTCGACGTCGAGCGACGGCCAGGCCACAGAAGCGGAGAGGACAACAACAACAGCCCCAGGCCAAGCAAGCATCCGAAAACGACTGTCATGCCACAGCCCCAGCGAGCACCGCTGAGAGGTCAAACCCACCGGTGCGAAACTTGGCTGTTTTGGTCGGATAGCCGCCCGTCGCCGTCAGCACACCCCGCTCCATCGCGAAGATCGTGCTGGTCTCGATCACCGCTGCGGTGACCTGGCCGCTTAGCGCAAGAATCTCCACGATCCGCCGCCCGCCATTGCGCGCCATCTCGCAATGCACCACGATATCGATGGTCGCTGCAACGGTAGGAACGACGAAGGAAGAATCGATATTGCGACCAGCGAGCAGTGGCAATGTCGAGAGCTTAACTAGGGCATCCCGAGCGCTATTCGCGTGGATCGAGCACATGCCAGGAAGCCCGGAGTTCAGCGCGATGAGGAGATCCAGCGACTCGGCCTCCCGTACCTCACCGACCACTAAGCGGTCCGGGCGCATCCGCAATGCCTCCTTGATGAGGCGCCGCAGCGTAATTTCACCTGTGCCCTCGAGTCCCGATTGCCGACACTGCATGGCCACACTGTCACGCGCACTGAAGTCGAGCTCGAAGGTCTCCTCCACGGTAACGATGCGCTCGACGGGGCGCGCAGAGGAGAGCAATGCATTGAGCAGAGTCGTCTTGCCGCTCTGGGTTGCTCCGGAAACGAGGATGTTCTGCCCAGATAGCACACACATTCGTAGGAACTCCGCAGCCTGCCTCGGAAGGGAGCCGAGTGCCACGAGGGTCTGGAGGTCGCCGATGCGCTTGGTGAATTTACGGATGTTGACGGCCCAGTGACGCTGTGTGATGTCTGGGATGACAACGTGAAGGCGACTCCCGTCAGGCAGGGAAGCGTCTACGAAAGGCGAGCTCACGTCGACCCGCCTGCCTGAGGATTGCAGCATCCGCTCGACTAGGTCGCGCACCTGCGTGTCGGTCAACTCCACACCGGTCAGTTGCGGGATGCCGCTTTTGGCCACGAACACCCTGTCAGGCCCGTTAATCCAGATCTCCTCAACCTCAGGGTCATCGAGGAACGGCTGCAGCGGACCGAATCCCGTGAGGGTGGCGACAATCTGTTTCGTCGCCAGCCTCTCATCCGCGAGCATCGGCGCAGAACCACCTAGTGCGTGCTCGCTGTAACGCTGCACCTCGTCATGCACATAGCGGTGTGCGAGCGCGTGATCGCCGCCGAGATCCACGCCGTCACGGCGTACGCGTTCGCGCACGCGCTCTGTAATGATCGATACGGCTTTCGGCATCCCGACATCATGCGGCACCAGTCAAGGGTCGCGTTCAGATTATCCACAGGCTGTCGATACAATTGACCGTTCGCGGGAGTGGTGAAATTGGTATACACGCAGGATTTAGGTTCCTGTGCCGCAAGGCGTGAGGGTTCAAGTCCCTTCTCCCGCACTGCGGTGCAACATCTCCACTGATTTTTTGGGGTATTCCCCCACAGCATCCGCCATACTCATACAACTAGCCTGTCAAATACAGACGACTGGAGAACGCTTCTTGGTACATGCGGCACTCATCCCTTGGCTCGACCCCAATTACTTGATCGCGGGTTTTGGCGCCTACGCGCTCATCGGGGTCGCGTTCATCGTCTTCGCCGAGACGGGCCTGCTCGTCGGCTTTCTGCTGCCTGGCGACACGCTGCTCGTGATCACCGGGCTTCTCGCCTTTCCAGGAGACAAACAGCTCATCCAGTTGGATATTTGGTGGGTTGCTGGAGCAATCGGGCTCGCTGCTTTTCTGGGTGGCGAAGTCGGTTATCTCATCGGCCACAAGGCAGGTCCGCGCGTCTTTGAACGCAAAGAAACCGGACTTTTCAGCATCGAGAACGTGAGGCGCACCAACCGCTTCTTCGAACGCTTCGGCGGCCTCGCGGTGATCCTCGCCCGTTTCGTTCCCATCGTGCGCACCTTCGCGCCCGTCGCTGCCGGCGTCGGGCACATGAACTACCGCAAGTACTCGCTCTACAACCTGATCGGGGCGCTCATCTGGGCCGCCGGACTCACCGTCGGCGGCTACCTCCTTGGCTATATCCCGCCGGTGGCAGAATTCGTCAGCTCGTACATCGACATCATCCTGCTGGGTGCCGTCGTCGTCACTCTCATTCCGACGGTCATCCACTACGTACAGTCGACCGTGAAGGCGCGCAGAACAAACCGTAAGGGCGTCACCGCGTCGAGCCCCGAGGACCTCGCGCTGCGTGACGGCGCCTTCGATCAGAACCCTGACACCTGATCCACGCAGTCGACGCGGCCTAGTTTTCTCCGGCCACCGGCGCTTCGGCCACGGAAACTTCGTCAGCCGGAAATCCGGACACGGGCGCGTCGACCTTCGGGGCTTCGCCCCGCGTGCGCTCGCGGAGACGGTCCAGCGACTGCTGCGCTGCCCTGCGCACGTCTTTGTCCGGATCCCTGAGCACCAGCGTGAGCTGCTCCATATGCTCGCGATGGCCGACTTCGGCGAGCGCCCGCGCGGCAGCGGAGCGCACTCTGGCCGTCTCATCGGAGAGTAAAACAGTGAGCGTCTCCGGCCCGCCAATGGCGCGAGTTGCGCACACCTTCGCACACATTTCACGCACCCGCCACGCTTGATTGCCGAGGCCGGCAAGAACTGCGGATACCGCCGCATCCGACTCTTGGATCCACACGTGCATGAACGCTCTGGCACCCCACAGTTCCGGCCAGTACAGAGCGGGGGCACCGTCAAGTACACCCTGCGCGTGCCTGCCTCCGAGATAGAGCAGAATGTCGTCGCCAGCGTTGCGAGCCTGCAGGAGCCCGGTCGCGAGAGTCACCACGCGCGCCTCACCATAGCGGTCCACCGCGTGAGCAATCCGCGCCGCGAGGGGCTCGTCGAGGGGTATGGGGCTGGTTTCTTGGGTATTCATGACACGTTCAACGCTACCCGTCGCACTACAGACCGCCAACCAGCAGAACTATGAGCGCGGCGTTAAGTGCGACTACCAACACGACGATTACTCCAAGGGTCCAGCGCATCGCCCGACCATTGGCCGCGCCTCCCATAACCGCGCGGTCGTTGGTCAGCCGGAACAGTGGAATCAGCGCGAACGGAATGCCAAAACTCAGCACCACCTGGCTGATGACGAGCGCCCACGTGGGGTCAACCCCAAGCCCCAACACGGCGAGGGCAGGAATCAGGGTGATCAGCCTGCGCAAGAAGAGCGGGATCTGGCGCTTCACCAGCCCAGCCATAATTGTCGCCCCCGCATAGCTTCCAACGGATGTCGACGCCAGCCCCGAGGCCAGCAGTCCGATCGCGAACGCGAGCGCGATTACAGGACCGAGTGAGGCATTGATGGCTGCGTGCGCGCCCTCGATCGTGTTCGTCCCCTCCACACCGCGGAGGTTGGCCGCGGCCAACAACAGCATCCCGATGTTGACCAGTCCGGCGATTCCGAGGGCGATGATGACGTCCCAGCGGGTCGCCCGCAGGAGTCTGGTTCGGGCATCCGCCGACTCTGCCATCCCGTGCCTGTCTCGCGCGAGGGCGGAATGAACGTAGATGGCGTGTGGCATCACGGTTGCACCAAGCATGCTTGCGGCCAAGAGAACCGAGTCTGTGCCGTCGAACCGAGGAAGAAGACCACCCAGGATCTCACCGCCGTCCGGTGGATGCACGAATAACCCGGCGAGGAACCCCACGGCGATGATGGCTAGAAGCCCAATGACCACGGATTCGAACGACCGCTGTCCAAAGCGGCTCTGCGCGGCCAGGAGCAGCATCGAAATCACCCCGACGATAATGCCGCCAAGCAACAGTGGCAGCCCAAACAGCAGCTTCAACGCGATGGCACCGCCGACGACCTCGGCCAGGTCTGTGGCCACTGCAACCAGTTCCGCTTGCACCCAGAAAGCGCGGCGCGGCGCGGGGCGCATCCGTTCGCCGAGCAGTGCCGGCAGAGTCTTGCCGCTGACGATTCCGAGCCGAGCCGACTGGTACTGCACGACCGCAGCGATCAGGTTGGCAGCCACGAGCACCCATACGAGCAGATAGCCGAATCTCGCTCCACCGCTGAGGTTTGCGGCGACGTTGCCGGGGTCGACGTAGGCGATTGCCGCTACGAAGGCCGGACCGAGAAGCATCCACCCTCTGGCGCGAACGCGTGTCACAGCTCGACCCTATGCGAGATGGTGATGCACCACCGGCATGAGCTGCGCGAAAGCGCGCGAACGATGACTTATTGCGTTCTTCTCTTCCGCCGTCAATTCAGCTGATGTGACCGCGGATCCCGCCGGTACAAAGATGGGGTCGTACCCGAATCCTCCTACACCAGCGGTCTCACGCGCGATCGAGCCCGGCCACACGCCGAGCTCGACATGCTCGAAAGGGGCTGTGCAGGCATCCCCGACAAGGTCTGCGGGAATCACCAGCGCTGCGGCGCACATGAACGTGGCCCCGCGATCCACAGTGTCACCCAGATTCTTCAACAGCAGGCGGTAGTTGTCGGCGTCGTCCCTGGTGCCCGCATATCGCGCGGAATAGATGCCGGGTGCGCCGTTGAGTGCGTCGACACAGATGCCGGAGTCGTCTCCGATCGCGGGGAAGCCGGTGAAGTCGGATGCTGCGCGCGCCTTGATCAGAGCGTTCGCCTCGAAGGTGTCGCCATCTTCCACCGGTTCTGGACCGTTGTAGCCCATGAGCTCGATCCCGTCCAGCTGCGGACCGAGGATGCGCCTCAACTCTTCGACCTTGTGGGCGTTGTGGGTGGCGAGCACAAGTTTCACGCCGGGTTTCATGAGGCGAGCGTTGCCAACTGGACCTCGGTAAGCGATGCGACTCCTCCCAGTGCGAGGTCGAGCAGCGAGTCCAACTCGCGCCGGTCGAATGGTGCGCCCTCAGCGGTTCCCTGTACCTCAACGAACAGACCCCGCCCGGTGACGACGACGTTCATATCAGTCTCGGCGCGGACATCCTCGGTGTATGCGAGGTCCAGCATCGGGATTCCGTCGATAATGCCGACGCTGACAGCGGCAACGCTGTCGATGAGCGGCGTCGATTTCTGTGCGATGAACTTCTTCTCGCGCGCCCATTCGATGGCATCGGCGAGAGCAACATACGCTCCCGTGATCGCTGCGGTTCTGGTTCCGCCGTCGGCCTGCAGCACGTCGCAGTCGATCACGATCGTGTTCTCCCCGAGTGCCTTGGTGTCGATGATCGCCCTGAGTGAGCGTCCGACCAGGCGCGAAATCTCGTGCGTGCGGCCACCGACCTTGCCCTTGACTGACTCGCGATCCATACGCTCATTGGTGGAGCGCGGCAGCATCGCGTACTCTGCCGTCACCCAACCTTTGCCCTTGCCGGAAAGCCAGCGTGGCACGCCATTGGTGAAGGATGCGGTGCACAACACCCGAGTGTTGCCGAAGGAGACGAGCGCAGAGCCCTCCGCCTGCGTGCTCCAACCGCGCTCGATAGTCACCTTGCGGAGCTCGTCGTTGGCGCGGCCGTCGATACGTGTGTCACTCATGGCTTGGGGTCCTCTTCTGGTTTCTGTGCTGGTAAATGGATCGCGCCGGTCTCGACAAGCTCCACCGTTGAAACCTCGGGCCCGAGGAACCGCCGTGCGAGAGACAGAAAATCGCTCTGGCTGTCGCCGGTGGCCTCGAATACGTAGCGAGGGGCATCCGTGCTCTGTCGCTGGAGGCCATGCTTGACCAACTTGCGATAGACGTCATACGCGGTCTCATCCGCGCTTGAGACGAGCGTGACCCCCCGTCCCATGATGTATTGGATCGCCCCAGACAGCAGCGGATAGTGGGTGCAGCCGAGCACGAGAGTGTCGATTCGCGCGTCCTTGAGCGGTTGCAAATATGCCTCCGCCACTTCGAACAGCTCGGGACCGGAAGTGATGCCGGCCTCCACGAACTCAACGAAGCGCGGGCATGCTTGTGTGAAGATTTCGAGGTCAGTCGCCGCCGCAAAGGCATCCTCGTAGGCTCTCGACCTCACGGTGCCTTCGGTTCCGATCACACCGACCCGTTTGTTCTTCGTGTTCCGCACTGCCGTGCGAACCGCAGGCTGGATCACTTCAACAACGGGAATCCCATAGCCATCAGTGAAGCGTTCGCGAGCATCCCGCAGCATGGCGGAGGATGCGGTATTGCAGGCGATTACGAGAAGTTTGACCCCCTGCGCAACCAGACCGTCCATCACGGCAAGGGCGTAGCTGCGCACCTCAGCCAGAGGCTTCGGGCCGTACGGGGAATGCGCGGTGTCACCGACATAGACGATGGATTCCGATGGCAGCTGATCGATAATGGCCCTCGCCACGGTGAGGCCTCCGACCCCGGAGTCGAAAATGCCGATGGGCGTGTCAGTCACAAAACCCAAGTTTAGTCGCCGCCCGAGCCGAACCCTGAAGGGCACACGCCGCCGCGATCGCTAGGCTCAGAGGGTGAGCAGCGCACTCCTGACCGACCGCTACGAGTTAACAATGCTGGATGCCGCCATTCGTGCGGGCACCCACGATCGCAACTGCGTCTTCGAGGTCTTCGCCAGACGATTGCCGGGCGGTAGGCGCTACGGCATTGTGGCCGGTACCGGTCGTCTGCTCGACTTGATCGCCGAGTTCAGGTTCGGGGATGCCGAGCTCAGCTGGCTGCGTGACGCGCAGGTCGTTGGAGCTGCGGCCCTCGACTGGCTCGCGAACTACCGCTTCACCGGGTC
>JBDTIM010000121.1:0-11214 GCA_039936355.1 Lacisediminihabitans sp.
CGAACTCGGGGGGGTGCGCTACGACCCGCTCTGGGACTACTACGCGGATGTCGAAACCTGGGGCACCGAGAACGCCTGGCAGATTCTGGTCGCAGACTATGTGGCGACGGGTGAGGGCACCGGCATCGTGCATCAGGCTCCTGCCTTTGGCGAGGACGACCAACTCACCTGCGCAGCCGCGGGCATCCCGGTCATCGTGTCCGTCGATGACGGGGGGAAGTTTCTCCCGATGATCGCCGAGGTTGCCGGGCTTCAGGTGTTTGAGGCGAATAAGCCGCTTACCCAGCGACTCAGGTCCGACGGCCGTTTGCTCCGCGTCGCAAGCTACGAGCACAGTTATCCGCACTGTTGGCGCTGCCGCAACCCACTCATCTATAAGGCGGTCTCCAGCTGGTTCATCAAGGTGCCGGAGTTTCGCGACCGCATGGGCGAGCTTAACCAGGAGATCACCTGGGTCCCGGAGAACGTCAAGGACGGCCAGTTCGGCAAGTGGATCGGGAATGCCCGCGACTGGTCGATCTCGCGCAATCGATACTGGGGCTCGCCAATCCCGATCTGGAAGAGTGATGATCCGCAGTTCCCGCGGACGGATGTCTACGGCTCACTCGAAGACGTGGAACGGGACTTCGGCTCCCTGCCCGTCAATGGCGAAGGTCAGACCGACTTGCACCGGCCATACATTGATGAGCTGACCCGACCGAACCCTGACGACCCCAGCGGGCGGTCCACCATGCGCCGCATCGAGGACGTGTTCGACGTGTGGTTTGACTCCGGGTCTATGCCGTTTGCACAGGTGCACTACCCGTTTGAGAACCAGGACTGGTTTGACAGCCACAGCCCGGCAGATTTTATTGTCGAGTACATCGGCCAGACTCGCGGCTGGTTCTATGTGATGCACGCCCTCTCCACCGCACTGTTTGACCGCCCAGCGTTCACAAACGTCATCAGCCACGGCATCGTACTCGGCAGTGACGGCCAGAAGATGTCGAAATCGTTGCGCAACTATCCGGATGTCTCCGAAGTATTCAATCGTGACGGTGCGGATGCGATGCGCTGGTTCCTCATGTCCTCCTCCGTCATCCGCGGCGGCAACCTTGTCGTGACCGAGGAGGGAATCCGCGAGGGCGTGCGTCAGCTTCTTCTTCCGCTGTGGAACAGCTATTACTTTTTCGCGCTGTATGCCAATGCTGACGGCTACCAGGCCCGCTGGCGCACAGACTCCGCCGATGTGCTCGACCGCTACCTGCTCGCGAAGACGCGCAGGCTCATCGAGGACGTCACCGCCAACCTCGATGCGCTGGATTCGCCGCTTGCGGCAGTGACGTTGCGTGACTTCGGCGATGTTCTCACGAACTGGTATGTGCGTCGAAGTCGTGACCGGTTTTGGGCCGGAGACAATCCGGATGCGTTTGACACCCTGTTCACCGTGCTCGAGACGCTCACCAGGGTTGCGGCGCCGCTCCTCCCACTGATTACCGAGCACATCTGGCAGGGGCTCACCGCCGGTCGCAGCGTGCACCTGACCGATTGGCCGGATGCTGCGTTATTTCCCGAGGCAGATGATCTCGTCGACGCCATGGACCGGGTACGCCAGATCGCCTCGTCAGGACTGGCCCTACGGAAGGCCAGGGGTTTGCGCGTGCGTCTGCCGCTGGCGAATCTCACCGTGGTCGTCGAGGATGTTTCCGGTCTCGATGGTTTCGTAGACATCCTGCAGGACGAACTCAACGTGAAGTCCGTGACTCTTCTCCCGCTGACGGCGGAGAGTCTCCCAACGTTCGGGATCACTCACAGACTCACGGTGAACGCGCGAGCTCTAGGCCCCCGGGTGGGCAAGGACGTGCAAAGAGTCATCCGAGCGGCGAAGGCTGGGGACTGGTTCGAGCGTCGAGGAGCGGTCGTCGTTGGCAGCTTCGAACTGTTGCCTGGCGAATACGAGCTGGAGCCCGAGGCGGCTGACGACACGAGTGCAATCTCATTTCTCCACGACGGCGGCTTCGTGCTGCTCGACACCGAGACGACGCCGGAGCTCGAAGCCGAGGGACTCGCTCGCGACCTCGTACGTGCGGTGCAAGACACCCGCAAGGCCGCGAAGCTCGACGTGAGTGATCGAATTGTGCTGACGCTGTACTTTGGCTCCCCAGCAGAGGCCGCGGGTGCGGAGCCGTTCGCCGAGATGATCGGGCAGGAGACCCTGGCAGAGGAGCTTGCCATCGTCGCCTTCTCCGACAGCAGGGGGGACTCCCTGGGAAGCGTTGAGGAACGTGCTGCAATGCAAGGCACGATCGACGCGTATCGTTCACTGGTGAAAGCTGGCCAGTACGCGAACACACAGGATGTCGTGGTCGAGCTCAAAATCATTGGATCGGTAGTGAATGTCTAAGAACTTCGACGCGCAAAATCAAGATGCGCAGGAACACGATGCGCAGGATCCGGAACTCAGCGACGACTCGCTGTTCCAGACACACGCGGACAGGGTCTACCGCGACCTGCTAGACCGGGTGGGAGTGCTCGGACTCCAACCGCGACTGGCGCCAACCCGCCGTGTTGTTGAGCTGCTTGGCGACCCGCAGCGGGCGTACCCGATCGTGCACATAACGGGAACAAACGGCAAAACCAGCACCAGCAGAATGATCGAGAGCCTCCTCCGCGCGCACGGCCTGCGCACCGGATTGCTCACGAGCCCGCACCTGACCCGTCTCAACGAACGCATCGTTATCGATGGCGAGCCGATCTCGAACGAGGCTCTCGTGAACAACTGGCAAGACATCCAGCCGTACGTCGCGATGGTGGACGCTGAGCTCGACGCGACCAACGAGCCACGGCTGACCTTTTTCGAGGCGTTCACCGCCCTGGCATTCGCAAGCTTTGCTGACGCACCAGTCGACGTCGCCGTGATCGAGGTCGGAATGGGCGGAGAATGGGACTCCACCAACGTCGGGGACGGACAGGTAGCAGTCTTCACCCCGATAGCCCTCGATCACACGAAGCGGCTCGGAAGCACTGTCGCCGAGATCGCGAGGACCAAGGCCGGCATCATCAAGCCCGCAGCGGCCGTCGTGTCCGCGCTCCAAACTCCGGATGCCCTGGCCGAGCTTGTGCGCGCCGCTGAGCTCACCGAGTCGACTCTCGCGGTGCAGGGCTCCGCATTTTCGCTCGTGACCAACACCGTCGCGGTCGGCGGACAGGTCATCACGGTGAAGGGCCTCGCTGGCACTTATCCCGACCTGTTCCTTCCGCTGTTCGGAGACCACCAGGCGCAGAACGCCACCGTGGCCATTGCCGCGGTCGAGTCATTTCTCGGTGGGGGCACGCAGGTACTCTCTCAGGATGTGGTCGCGGAGGGGCTTGCGACAGCGACTTCCCCGGGCCGACTTCAGGTCATCGGGATCGAGCCGACTGTCATCATTGACGCTGCCCACAATCCGCACGGTGCGACGGCGCTCGCGAAGGCCATCGGCAGTTACTTCACCTTCGACGAAATCACCATCGTGCTCGGCATTCTTGCCGACAAGGATGCGCGGGGGATCATCACGGCTCTCGCGCCGGTTGCCGCCCGCTTCCAGGTGACCCAGTCCAGTTCAGAGCGTGCAGTCCCCGCCGAGGATCTCGAAGAGATTGTTCGCGAACTCACCGAGAGCGGTGTGAGCCACGAGTTCCACACACTGGAGGCCGCGATCGAGGATGCCAGGGGCTGGGCCTTGGAGGCTCCCCGGCGGGCGGTGCTCATCACAGGTTCGATCACGATGATCGGCGATGCCCTCGTGCTTGCAGAGGAACAGGGGTGGAAGCGATGAGCGCGAACCGTGTGGTGTCTGCACAGCGCGAGCCAAGGCGCCGCCGGCCCCGCTCAGCCAGCGAGTCTCTGCTGTCGATCGCGCTCGGTCTGGAGGCCGCTCTGGTCTTCTTCGTCGCGCTCGCGGTTTTCAGATTCGACCGGTTGCCTCCTGGCGTGGCCTTTGGTGGGGGAGTGGCCGTCATCCTCATCCTCATTGTCACCGCTAGGATGCTCCGCTATCGCGTGGGGTTGTGGCTCGGCTGGGTTCTCCAGGTTGCGCTTATCGCGACTGGCTTCCTGCTCCCGCTGATGTTCTTCATCGGGGCAGGGTTCGCGGCAATCTGGGTCTTCTGTTTCGTCACCGGGGCGCGGCTCGACCGGCGAACCCTGACATCCACTTCTGATCCATCTGGTCTTCCCAACCACACCGAACCCCCAACAAGGAGCACCCATGACTAACACCGTTGAAGAAACCCTCGTTTTGGTGAAGCCGGACGGCGTCGCCCGCAACCTGAGCGGCGAAATCCTTCGCCGCATTGAAGCCAAGGGCTACCAGCTCGTCGACGTGCGCCTCGTGCAGGCCGACCGTGATTTGCTCGGCCAGCACTATGCGGAGCATGAGGGCAAGCCGTTCTACGAACCACTCATCGAGTTCATGGAGAGTGGCCCCATTGTGGCATTCCGCGTAGCGGGCAACCGCGTTATCGAGGGCTTCCGTGCGCTTGCCGGAACGACCGATCCAACCACGGCAGCACCGGGGACTATCCGTGGTGACCTCGGCCGTGACTGGGGCGAGAAGGTGCAGCAGAACCTCGTGCACGGCTCGGATTCGCCAGAGTCAGCTCAGCGCGAACTCGCGCTTTGGTTCTCTTAAAGCACGGTTTTCGTAAGCCCGCCCTTTCTCGAGCACGTTCCCTGATGGCCTCGGTGGGATCAATCCCAGCGAGGCCATCAGCGACTACTTGCCCTTCGCGCTTGCGATACCTTCCACAAAGGACTTAAACGCCGCGGCGTCATCGACCCCGCCTGTGTACTGCTTTCCGTCGACAAACACCGTCGGTGTGCCGCGGAACGTCGTGGGAGTCACCGTGTTAGGGAATGGGGCACTCTGAACTCGCTGCGTCTCAGCGCCGACCCAGTTGGCGAACTTCTGTGTCTTCACGCACTCTGTGATGTCATTACTGCTCGCTCCAGCGTTCTTGAGAACCTCAAGGATCTGCTTATCGCTGCGCCCAGGCGTGGACTCGGCTGGCTGATTGGCGAAGAGAGCCTGCATGACGCTATAGAACTGCGCTGGCTCGTCATTAGCCACACACGCGGCGGCGTTCGCTGCCCGAGTTGAGTACTTGTTCCCCAGCGAGCTCGAGTCGAGGAACGATATCGGGTGGATCTCGATCGATGCAACACCGCTGTCGACCCACGACTTGATCTGCTTGCCGTTCGTCGCCTCGAACACTTGGCAGACGGGGCACTGGAAGTCCAGATAACTGACGATATTCACTGTGTCCGTGTGCTTAGAGACGTCGGTGGGCACCGACGGAGCGCCCGCCTTGATACCTGGCGTTTGCACCGCGGTCGTGGTGTTTCCCACCAAGAGGATGCCATCGCTGGCCATGTTGGCCGGGCCGGCCTTAGAGGCAGAAAGTTCAACTGGTTTGGGCTGGTTCACGATGACGAGCATGACGATGGCGGCTATGACGATCACGGCCAGTCCAACACCGCCCTGAACAAGGATTTTGCTACGTCGGGCGCGCTTACGTTCTGCTTCACGGTCCTGGCGTGCCTTTTCTCGGGCGGCTTCACGCCGGTCCTTCTTGCCCAGGTTGGTGTTATTGCCCGGTGTTGCCATCTGGCTTGTCCATCTCTTTCTGTGAGGAGAGCACTCTGCGACGAATCAATGACTGCCGCCAGTGTAAAAATATTGTCAGGCTCAGCCTGATGGGTGCCCGTGAATCAGTTGATCGTGGATCAGCTGTGTGTAAATCAGCATAGAGCCGCGGTGCTTCAGAGCCGGTGAATGACGTCGAGTTGCAACTGTGCAAGCACGAACACTACGACGTAGGAGGTGAATGTCAGCAAGAGAACCCAGCCATACGCCGCCGTAAAGAAGCTACGGGTTCGACCGGGAACCGGGAAGTGCCCACTCTTCAGGTTATACAGCGTGACCAACCAGAAGGTGGGAATAGTGACCAACCACGTCGCCATGCACCACGGACACAGGGTAGTGAGAACGAAAATGCTCTGATAAATCAGCCAGCACACGAAAACAAGTGCTCCGACGATGCCGATGTTGAAGGTGATCCAGAACCAGCGACCGAAGCGAAGCCCGGCAAGCACCATGATTCCGACCATGATGACAGCGATCCAACCACCCACGCCCACAAGCGGATTGGGAAAGCCGAAGATCGATCCCTGCCACGACCCGAGGTTCTTGCCGCACTGAACCAGCACACTGACATCGCAGGTGGGTGCGGTGCTCGGATCGATAAAGGTTCCCACCTTGTCGACCGTGAGGCGCATGGCCGCGAAAAAGCCGATTACGCCGGCTGTGACAAGGAACGTTCCGAGACCCGCATCCGTTCGGCCTCGTGGCGTTCGGATGATGGCGAGGGTGAGCAAAATCGCCATGAGCACCAATTGCACCAGCAGCAATATGGTGAGCGCTGAGCCAACCGCCGCCAGGTAGACGCTCCAGAGTTCGAAAATGGTCCCGATTATCACCATCGTGGTGAGAGCAAGCATCCAACCGTCCGAGAACGTTGCTCCCGCGAGTTCCGCGACGCTCATCGCGAGGACTATTGCGAACACGACGAGAGCGAAAGCCGATGACGGATAGCCGAGCTCGTTGTCTGCTCCGATAAGGGCAGCACTTTTGCCTGCAGTCTCGATGCTGGCGAAAGCCATCACCGCGCTGACGAAAGCAAGGAGCACGCCAAGTGCTGCAGTGGACGCAAGCATGATCGCGGGTTTTTTCGGACGCACCTGCGTCTCAATCAGAGTCACTCTCGGATTATTGCATGGTGTCAATGCCGCGATGCTGGGAATGCGTGCGATAATCGACCTAGTTGTCCGAGCCGCGCTCGGGTTGACGCCAAAGAATGCTTACCGGGTACAAAACCGGGCCGCGAGGATGCGACACACCGTTGAGAGATGCAGTGCCGGAGAACGGTATTGCTGGCGCAGTTTGCGCTTGAGAGCTGTATCTGGGAACACCGTGTCAAATCGCAGAACGCGTCGGATAGCAAGTTCCGAATAGGAGAAACGAAGACGAACAGAACCAGAGCCAGTGCACTGACAAACAGTGCGCTCACTAGCAGTGCATACCGCGAGCAGCGCTAAGCGCAAGCAGTGGCTAAGTGCCGGGGCCGGTTCTGAACCGTAAAGGATTAGCGGGGATTCGCTTAGGCGAAGAGCCGCACGAGAGAGTACCCGGCGGGGTGGCGCGGATTCCCGCACCGGGCTAGGAGCGCACCAGCGATGGTGGACAAAAACGAAGAGAATACTGCTGGCAACCACGAGGTCAGTAAAAAGCGGGGCCGGTTGTTTGGGTCGCGCAGGCAGCATAAGACGGCGGAGGTCACGCCATCAACGCCTGCGCAAGCGATCCCTGCGCAAGGTGCCCCTGAGCACGATCGTGATGTCGCTGGCCGAACCGCGGAACAGCCTTCAGTTCCCGCCGAGAGCGCAGGTCATGCGCCAGTTGCGGCGCCAGTAGCAGCGCCCGTGACGAGTGGTACGGCCGTCTCTGACGCGGTCGCTGAACCTGGATCAACTCCCAAGCGCCGGGTCACGGCCCCAAAGGTTGTAGAGCCCGCGACGGTTGCGAGCGAAGCTGCACCGAAGAGGGCGCCGGCCAAGAGGGCCCAGAGTAGCGCCGCTGCCTTCGGGGGCGCAGGCAACGATGTGATTATCGGCAACGAACCCGCCATCGACCCGGTTGAAAAGCCGGCTCG
Source organism: Lacisediminihabitans sp. (assembly GCA_039936355.1). Lineage (GTDB taxonomy): Bacteria > Actinomycetota > Actinomycetes > Actinomycetales > Microbacteriaceae > Parafrigoribacterium_A. The sequence continues at coordinate 7,732 of JBDTIM010000121.1, forward strand.
CGGCCGAGGGGTCAAGGGTGCAGCGTCGAATGCTCAGGGACCGACCGACGACGCGGCTGGCGAGCAAAAACAGCCGAAGCGGTCCAAGCAGGCTTCGAGTGCTCCGTCGACGACATCCCTCCTGTTCCAGGCGCCAGACTTGCCCGTTCTACCGCAGCGACAACACTCGCACACGCAAGATAGTCGCGATCACAATGATTTCGCTGATGATGGCGGTTCGGCAACTGTCCGCCGCCGCGCGCGCCGACGCAGTGGTGAAGAAAACCACGATGATGGTGAAGACACTCCGCCGAATACTGTCGTCAAGGTCCGTACGCCGCGTAAGCAGGCGGAGCCGAGCAACGAGCCGCAGCGGGTGCGCGGGTCCACGAGGCTCGAGGCCAAGAAGCAGCGTCGACGCGACGGCCGTGATGCCGGCCGGCGTCGACCGGTCATCAGCGAGGCAGAGTTCCTCGCGCGTCGCGAGAGCGTCGATCGGGTGATGGTCGTGCGCTCCAAGCACAACCGCATCCAGATTGGTGTCCTCGAAGACGGCGTGCTGGTCGAGCATTACGTGGCGAAGTCTCAGGACGCGTCCCTTATTGGGAATGTCTATCTGGGCCGCGTGCAGAATGTGCTGCCGAGTATGGAGGCGGCCTTCGTCGACATCGGGCGCGGGCGCAACGCCGTGCTGTACTCCGGCGAGGTCGACTGGGATGCCGCGGCCGAGCAATCCAGCGAGGGCAAGAGCCAGGCTCGCCGAATCGAACTTGCGCTCAAGCCAGGCGACAAGGTGCTCGTGCAGGTCACGAAGGATCCGGTCGGGCACAAGGGAGCCAGGCTTACTAGCAGGTTTCGCTTCCCGGCCGCTACCTCGTCTACGTGCCCAACGGATCGATGAACGGCATTTCGCGCAAGCTGCCAGATACCGAGCGGGCCCGTCTCAAGAAGATCCTCAAGGAGGTCCTCCCGGAGAATGCCGGTGTTATCGTGCGCACGGCTGCCGAGGGAGCAACGGAGGAGCAACTCACCCTGGATGTCAGTCGGCTGACCGCTCAGTGGACCGAGATCAGTACCGCACTGGAAACCGTGCAGGCGCCCGCACTGCTGCATAGTGAGCCTGACCTGTTGGTCAAAATCGTGCGCGACGTCTTCAACGAAGACTTCCACAAGCTCGTCATCGAGGGGGAGGACGCCGAAGGAACTATCTCCACCTACCTGCGACAGGTTGCTCCAGACTTGATCGATCGCATCGAGAAGTACGAGGGGACCGTCGATTCGTTCGACGAGTACCGTGTCTCAGAGCAGATCGAGAAAGCCCTTGATCGTAAGGTGTGGTTGCCTTCTGGCGGCTCGCTGGTGATCGACCGCACCGAGGCCATGACCGTTGTTGACGTTAACACCGGCAAGTTTGTCGGTTCGGGCGGAAACCTCGAAGAGACGGTCACAAAGAACAACCTCGAGGCGGCTGAAGAGATTGTTCGCCAGCTTCGTCTGCGCGACATTGGCGGGATCATCGTTGTCGACTTCATCGACATGGTCCTCGAATCAAACCGGGACCTCGTTCTTCGCCGTTTGGTCGAGTGCCTCAGTCGAGACCGCACCAAGCACCAAGTGGCCGAGGTCACGTCTCTTGGTCTGATCCAGATGACCCGCAAGAAGCTTGGCCTAGGGCTCTTGGAGTCCTTCAGCGAACCCTGTGAGGTGTGTGCGGGGCGCGGCGTAATCGTGCGCCATGATCCGACGACCAAGCATCGCCAGACGGCGCAGCCTGAGCAGCGGCGCAGCCGGGGCAAGGGTGGTAGCGGCGGCGGTAATTCTGACGCGCGGCGCGGCATGGGAGGATCCTCCCAACAGCCCAATGGTGGAACCCACGCCATCACAGCCGACGTTAAGAACGCCCTCGCCCAGATTGCTGCCAGTACGATTCCTCACTCGGGAGACTCCCAGCAGGCGGAGGCTCCTACTGCTGCTTCCACTGACCTCGCGGTGCCGGTAGCCGCCGAGCCGGGGAGAGCGGATGCCGAATTGGTTGCAGAAGCGGGGTCAAAGGCGGCGGTTGTCGCTGAAGCCCCCATTGCACTCTTCGACATCCCGGTGAAGAAGAGCTCCCGCAACACTCGCAAGATCAGCGCGCAGGACGCGGAGCAGATCCTCGATTCCGTGCTTGATGCGCTGCCGGAGCCAAAGCAACCGGGTCAGGGGCGTTCGCGGGTCTCGCGCCGCGCATCCAGCCATGGAACTGTCACCACGCACAGCGACGACTCGTCGAGCTAATCGCGAGCGGAGCAGCCGAGGGTCGACCCGATGGGTCGGCCCTCGTCCTTCGTGCTGTGCGCAGGTCGGCGCTGTGTCGTGCACAGAACAGTGCTGTGTGTCAGGTCGGTACTACTGGGGTTGAGTGTTCCTGCGTTGGCGCTGGGAAACGCGCAATCCACTGGCATGCAGCCGAGTCACGAGCCCGCGGATGGTCACGGGCTCGGCGCCCGCAGCGACAAGCTCGTCGTAGCGTGAGGCTGGAACGTCGTAGTGGTCCAGGTCGAAGCTGCGTTCTGGTAGCCCCGCAGCGGCTGCGAACGTGTGTAGCTCCTCGAGTGAACTGTCACTCACCAGATGGGCCCACATCATCCCGTGAGCCGGCCATCTTGGCAGGTCGATTAACACGGACATGCTTCGAATTCTAGACAGCGCGGTATATGTCGACCAGCTCTGGCCGTGGTGTGGACCTCTCACTAGTCTGGATACATGAGCCGTGCCAAAGGACTGTCTTCCAGGCAGCGGGCGCTGCCTGCGGCCGCTATCGCCGCATCCGTCGTGTTGTATGGCATGGTGAAAATCCTTGTGAGCGCCATCATGTTCTCTGCCACATCGATCGCCCAGAGCGGGGTCTTGCAGGGGTTTCAAATGTTTTCGGCCATGGTCTCTCCGCTGCAGTTGTGGGTTCTGCTCCCGCTCGGCCTGGGGATTATTGCCTGCCTCTGGTTTTTCGCCCCCGTGACCGCGGAACTGCGCCTAAGCATGGCCATCGTGCGTTCGCTGCTTGCCGTCGCGTCAGGTGTTATCGTCGTGTTTCTTGCCCAGATCGTTCTGGGAATGCAGGGGTGGTTTGCCAACGCACAATTCTTCGGCAATAGCTCGAATCAGGCCGTGGATTCTTTCTTCGCCGATGGCGGCAATGTTCTCCCGATTGCACTCAACACAGCCGTTGGCGCGGGGCTGGATGCACTGCCGGTGGTCTTATTAGCCGTAGTCTTGACGTGGATCTGGCTTGTCAAGCACCCCGTGAAGCACTCGGCAATTGCCGTTGCAGCCGAGGTTTGACCGGCCCGAGAAATTTCCGGTAGTATTGACCCTTGGTGTCTGCTGGGCTAAGCCCGCGTTCTAGCGCCAAGAGACTTCTCTCACACATAGTTAGGGTTACCAAGTGGTTTACGCAGTTGTGCGCGCCGGCGGTCGGCAGGAAAAGGTCGAGGTGGGCACCATCGTCGTCCTCGATCGCATTAA
>JBDTIM010000122.1:0-11901 GCA_039936355.1 Lacisediminihabitans sp.
TACGGTTCGCTCATCGATCTCTGGATCGAGAATTACCATTAGTTCGTACTGATGCATAACTAACCCACCTCCTTTGGACTAAAACGGCCACAGACGTTCTGTGGCAGGAGGGTTGTGGCATCGTTGTCCGCTGGATAGGCCGAAGAGTGGCAAACGCAGACAACTTCCCCATTGTAGTAGGTTTGCGCGGCATCTATCAAGGAGTCGCAATCCACGAACCTTCGGGAAGTACGCCATCCGCGACATCGACCCAGGTCGCTCAGGAACCGGCAGCGACCAGTGTCGCTCAGGAACGGGCGGTCCACCACGCGCGCAGGCGCGCGGTGGCCTCTTCCGTGCCAAGCGGGCCGTCTTCCAGCCGCAACTCCAGGAGAAAGCGATACGCCTCGCCCACCTCGCGCCCCGGTTTGAGGCCAAGAATTGCCATGATCTGCTCACCATCCAGTTCGGGCCGGATGGCCGCGATTCCCTCGGCCTCGGCAAGCTCGGCGATCCGCTGCTCGAGATCGTCATAGGCAAAGCCGAGCCGATCGGCCTTGCGCCGGTTGCGGGTGGTGACATCCGCCCTGGTGAGGATGTGCAGGCGCGGTAGCAGCGCGCCGGCATCCCGCACATAGCGACGCACGGCCGAGTCGGTCCAAGCACCCTCGGTGTAGCCGAAGAAACGCAGATGCAGCTCAATCAACCGCGCGACGGACGCAACGGTCTCGTTGTCATACCTGAGCTGCCTCAGCCGCTTGGCCGCGAGCTTCGACCCGACGACATCGTGATGATGGAAGGTGACGACGCCACCCGGTTCTGTGCGCTTTGTCGCCGGCTTGCCGATATCGTGCAGCAGAGCCGCCCAACGCATAATGAGGTCAGGAGCGGCACCCGGATTCCGCTCCTTCTCCAGCTCTATTGCTTGGTCAAGCACGATCAGGCTGTGTTCATAGACATCTTTGTGATGGTGGTGCTCATCGATCTCGAGCATCAGTGCGGGCAGTTCGGGCAACACCAGGGCTGCGAGCCCCGTGTCGACCAGAAGTTGCAACCCGGCTCGCGGAGCATCCGTCTTCAGAAGCTTGCCGAGTTCGTCGCTGATTCTTTCGACCGAGATGATGGTGATGCGCTCGGCCATCTCACCCATAGCGCGCTCGGTCGCTTCGGCCACGATAAAACCAAGCTGAGAGGCGAAGCGTGCAGCTCGCAGCATTCGGAGTGGGTCGTCGCCAAAGGATTGCTCCGGCGCGCCCGGCGTGCTGATCCTGCCGGCGATGAGATCCTCGACACCTGTAGACGGATCGACGAGAACCCGCTGCGGAAGGCGCAGCGCCATCGAGTTGATCGTGAAGTCGCGCCGCAGCAGGTCGCCATCGAGAGTGTCACCGAACTCGACGACGGGTTTTCGCGTCTCGCCGTCGTACACATCGCTGCGGTAGGTGGTGATTTCCACCGTGTTGCCATCAATTCGGGCACCTATCGTGCCGAAAGCACGACCGATGTCCCAGTGGGCGTCGGAAAGAGGCTTCACCAGCGAGAGAATCTGGTCCGGGTTCGCGTTCGTGGTGAAGTCGAGGTCGTTGAGTGGCCGATCAAGGAAGGCGTCGCGTACCGAACCGCCAACGAGAGCAAGTTCGAAGCCCGCGGCAGCAAACGCTGATGACAGCGCGTTGATGTGCGGTGTACCCGCCAAATCGCCGAGTCGCCGAATTGCCGAAGCGACGCTGTCCATGGCAACCAGACTACCGACGAGGCCCTGCGCCGAGTCGCCACCCAGCGACAGGGCTCTAGAATCGCATCATGCTGGCCGAGGGAAATCGACGGGTCGGCCTATGCCCATGAGACTTGTGATCATCCTCCTTGCCCTGGCCATGGGTCTCGGTGCCCTGGGATTTGGCGACTCATCCGCGCAGGCGAAGACAACCCACGCACAGACAGACGGGGTCTCCCTCGTCGCGGCGCCCAGCGCATCCGGTGTGCTTCGACCGAATGCAGACCTCGTCATCAGCGGAATTCTCAGCAACGGCACCAACACTCCGATCGCCGCAGGAACCGTCTCCGTCTACCTGGACCGCAGCGTGGTCAGCTCCCGGACCGAGCTGAACAACTGGCTCGACAAGAGCGAAGACGGCGATCACGCTCGCACCATGACCGAAGTACTGCAGGGCACCAGTCCGGCTGTGCCTGCTGGTGAAGTGAGGACCGTCTACCTCACCGTTCCAGCCGCATCGATCGGACTCGACCCCAGCCCGTCCGCCTGGGGCACGCGGGCGCTTTCTGTACGGATCAGCAACGGTGCATCAGAGGTCGCCACCGCCACCAGCAGCATCGTCTGGTTCCCCGGCGGAACCTTCCAGCCGACAAAACTCTCCTTGGTCGCACCAATCGCGGCTCCTCCAGGCACTGTCGGGCTGATCTCAGCAGACGACCTCGCCGCTCTCACCGGCCCCAGCGGGGTGCTCACTCGCGAACTCGACCAGTCGATCGACCGTCAGGTGGCGTTGGCCATCGATCCCATGATCATCGCGTCGATTCGCATCCTCGGCAAAACGGCTCCGACCTCTGCCCAGGATTGGCTACTGAGACTTTCCGCCGCCAGCAACGACAGCTTCGCGCTGTCGTATGCGGATGCCGACCTGGCGACCATGAGTCAGCTGGGCACAGGGAAGCTCCTCACTCCAACCGACTTCCCGATCGACCCCAAGCTCTTTCCCACCCCGCAGCCAACGCCGACACCGTCGGCAACCCCCGGACTCACCGCCGACCCGACACAGTCCCCCGCCCCGGTGTCTACAGAACCGGTATTGCCCACCTCCAAGAGCATTCTCGACTGGAACTACACGATCAAGAGCCTGGCCTGGCCTCTTGATGGAACCGTGATCGACAAAGACCTGGACACGTTCGCCGCAAATGGCCTGACCACGACCCTCGTCAACTCGAGTAACGCCTCGTACGGAAACGTCGGTTACACGCCGGGGGCGGCAGTCACCGTAGGTGGGCACCCGGTTCTCGTCGCCGATGCCACGGTGTCGCGCCTGTTCCGTTCCGCAGTGACCGCGCCAACCGCAGTTGCGTGGCAGCAAGCGATCGCCGAGCTTTCCGCCTCCATCGCTATCGCTACGAGCGAGCGACCGGATGACGTCCGAAACCTCGTCGGAACCCTCGGTCGTACATACCCGACCAGCACCGGTTGGCGGCTCTCGGACACCCTCGCCGCACTGTCGGAGCTGCCCTGGGTGGGCGGTTCCACCCTGTCGAACGCGATGGCCTCGAAGCCTGTCGGTGCGACCATCACCGCGAAGCCGGTGGCGGCATCCCGAGTCAACCAGGTGAAGACCCTTCTCAATGCAGAGAACTCGGTTGCAACGTTCTCCGCTGTCCTCGTCGACCCGCCCCTGCTCACCGGTCCGAGACGCCTCGATTTGCTCGCCACGATCTCAGGCGGCTGGACTGGCGACCCCGCGGGCTGGAAAAGTGCCTTCGCTCACTACATAAAAACATCCGCGACGATCTCCCAGTCGGTCACCATCGTCGAGTCCAGTTCGATAATCCAACCCTCGGACAAGATCAGCCTTCCCGTGACCGTGCGAAACGACCTCGACTTCCCCGTGGCGGTTATCGTGACTGTGCGCTCTCCCAGCGGGATCCTGCACGTGGTAGAGAACCGTGTTCCACTGACAGTCGAAGCGCACTCCCAGGCCGGAGCTCGCGTAGCGGTGCAGTCTGTAGCCAACGGGGATGTCGTCCTGAAAGTGTCACTCAGCTCGGTTTCCGGAGTGCCGATCGCACAACCCTCCTTCGTCGACGTGAACGTGCAGGCACAGTGGGAGACAGCGATCACCGTGTCGATCGGCATCCTGCTGCTGGCAGTGTTCGGTTTCGGCATCTGGCGCAACATTCTCAAGCGCAGGAAGGCACGTGGCACACGCTCCGAGACGGACAATGGGTCCGATCCGGGCGAGTCCGATCCGAATGCGGCCGAGACCGAGGCGACTGGCACGATGCCCTCGTCAGCACCGCCGATGGATACTCCTCGTGACTGAGCCCGTCGCCGACACGCCCGAGGCGAGCGGAATGGGCCGCGCGAGCGCTGTACTGGCCGCGGGGACAGTCATCTCCCGGCTGCTCGGATTCATCCGTACGTTAGTGCTCGCCGCCGCAATCGGCACAGCCGCTGCGGGCGACGCTTTTGCGGCTGGCAACCAGCTACCTAACAACGTCTACGCTCTCATCGCGGGTGGGGTTCTGAGCGCTGTGCTCGTTCCGCAGATCGTCCGCGCCGCAGCCCACCACGATGGAGGAGAGCAGTACATCAACCGCATTGTCACTCTCGGAATGGTCATCTTCGGCGTAGTGACGGTAGCCGCCACCCTCGCGGCTCCCGTTCTCATCTCGCTGTATGTCCGGTCTTCAGACTCCGGCGACGGATTCACACCCGCCGCAATCGCCCTGGCGACCGCCTTCGCATACTGGTGCCTGCCACAAATATTCTTCTACGCGCTCTACAGCCTCCTGAGCGAAGTTCTGAACGCTCGACGTATTTTCGGGCCGTTCACCTGGGCGCCCGTGGTGAATAACGTGGTGAGCATCGCAGGCCTCGCGGTGTTCATCCTCCTGTTCGGTGCGGAACACGCGAACAGTCAGGTCGCCGCGTGGGACACGGGCAGGATCGTGCTTCTCGGAGCCGTCACCACCTTCGCGGTCGCTGCGCAGGCACTGGTGCTGTTCCTGTTTTGGAGCCGCGCAGGGTTGCGCTTTCGTCCAAACTTCCATTGGAAAGGTATGGGCCTTGCCACAACGGGGAAAGCCGCCGGCTGGCTATTCGGGATGGTGCTGATCACCCAGATGGCTGGGCTATTTCAGAGCAACGTTGCATCTACCGCATCCGGCAGAGGCGCATCGATCTTCACGCTGCAAAACTCGTGGCTTATTTTCATGCTGCCGTTCTCGGTCATCGCCGTCTCGATTGTCACGGTTTACTTCACCAGGATGAGCGGACACGGCAACTCTGGGGACCTGGCTGCGATCAGATCCGACCTCTCAGAAGCTCTCCGCTCGATCGGACTGCTCATTGTCTTCGCCACGGTCGCCCTGTCCATAGTCGCCTACCCATTCGCCCGGCTGTTCCCCGGCAAGGTCAGTGACATGGGTAATGTCATCCTCGCGTTCATGCCAGGGCTCATCCTTTACACCGTCCTGTATGTGATCCAACGGGCGTTCTACTCGCTCGGCGACTATCGGACGCCGTTTCTTCTGCAATGTGCTCAGTCGGTGCTGTTCATCGTCGGCGCCCTCGCCTGCCTCGCTCTCCCGAAGGAGTGGACGGCCGTGGGGATCGCCGCGGTGACATCCATCACCATTGGTATTCAGGCGATCGCTGCACTCCTTCTAATGCGACAGCGGATCGGCGGAATTGATGGCCACCATGTCCTCGCAAGGCACCTGCAGTATGTTGTGCTCTCGCTCGTCTCCGGCGTCGTCGGATTCGGCCTCCTCCTACTCCTCGGTGGACTTTCTAACGACGGCTTCGCTCTCTCCGGCCGCGCGCCCGCGATCGTGTCTATTGTGGTGATCGGTCTCGCAATGGCCTCCGTATATCTGGGCCTACTTGCCCTCTTCCGCAATCCGGAGCTGGCATCGGTGACGAAGGTAGTAACGGCACGTTTCGGGCGCTGACGCTGAGTATTCCCAGTGAAAATCGGCTGTGCACGGCACACAGCAGCACGGAATAGTGAGTCAATAGGATGTGTTATATCGCTCAGCGGCACCGGAAACCACTGGGCTTCGCTTGTTCTAGGAGAGGTTCACGTGCGCCAGACCATCATCATCGGCTCAGGCCCCGCCGGATACACCGCGGCCATCTACGCTGCGCGCGCCAAGCTCGAACCGCTGTTGATTGCCAGCTCCGTCGAGGCGGGTGGCGACCTGATGACCACGACAGATGTGGAGAATTACCCCGGCTTTCCCGAGGGTGTCATGGGTCCGGATCTCATGGCCAAATTCCAGGAGCAGGCGGAGCGTTTCGGCACGGAAGTCGTCATGGACGACGTCACGTCGGTAGATCTCAACGGCCAGATCAAGAAGGTAACCCTGGGAAATGGCGAAACCCACGAAGCTCTGTCCGTGATTTTCGCCACAGGTTCCGCCTATCGCAGGTTGGGACTAGCTGACGAAGACCGACTGAGCGGGCACGGCGTCTCCTGGTGTGCGACCTGTGACGGTTTCTTTTTCCGCGAGAAGATCATCGCCGTCGTCGGAGGCGGCGACTCCGCGATGGAGGAGGCAAACTTCCTCACGAAGTTCGCAGACAAGGTGTACCTGATCCACCGAAGCAACGCACTTCGCGCATCCAAGACGATGCTGGAACGCGCCCAGGACAACCCAAAGATCGAGTTTCTCCTGAACAAAACCGTGGAGCATATCTATGGAGACGAGATGGTTACCGGCGTCGGGCTCGTCGACACGGTTGACGGCACGGAGACCACTCTTGATCTCAGTGGTGTGTTTATTGCCATTGGTGCCGACCCGCGCACCCACCTGATCCACGGTCAGTTGGATGTCACCTCTCACGGGACCATCGCGGTGGACGGGCGTAGCTCGCGCACTAACCTGCCCGGCGTTTTCGCGGCCGGTGACGTGATTGACCCGAGCTATCGCCAGGCTGTGACAGCAGCCGCATCCGGGACTGTCGCGGCACTTGATGCAGAGCATTACTTGAATTCACTCCCCAAAGACCTGGTGGCGTCAGCAATCGTTGACGTCAAACCAGTAGCAGTTCCGGCGTAAAGGCCGCCCATCCGCGCGCCGGTCACCCGACGCCGATCTATCCACCGAAAGAGAGAATGACATGTCAAACGCGCTCGATGTAACCGATGCGACCTTCGCCGCAGAGGTTCTCAATTCCGACAAGACGATCCTGGTCGACTTCTGGGCAGCATGGTGCGGCCCGTGTCGCGCTGTTGGACCGATCCTCGACCAGATCGGTGCTGAGAACGCCGACAAGATCACGATCGTAAAACTCAACGTCGATGACAACCCACAGACTGCGGCGAAGTACCAAATCACCTCGATTCCTATGATGAAGGTCTTCAAAGGCGGGAAAGTTGCCAAGAGCATCCTCGGCGCCAAGCCAAAGCCTGCTCTCGAGTCTGACCTCGCCGAGTTCCTGGCGTAGACAGCCACTCGCAGTACTAGGCACGAAAAGCCCTTCCCCGTCATGGTGGAAGGGTTTTTTCGTTAACCTCTATTCTTGAATTTCCAGCACAATCAGCCTTCCGGGACACGCAATGACAAGCCACGGCACCACGCAGGGAGCGCAGGGCACCAACCTCGACCCCTGGTACACCCACTACGCCGAGCGATCGGCGGGGCTCAGCGCCTCCGAGGTTCGTGCGCTGTTCGCCGTCGCCTCCCGTCCCGAAGTCGTTTCCCTCGCCGGCGGTATGCCATTCGTCTCCGCCATTCCAGAGGACCTCCTCGGAGCTTCCATCGAACGCGTGATGCGGGATCAGCGTGCGCAGGCGCTCCAGTACGGCTCTGGCCAGGGCTCGCCTGCACTGCGGGAGCATATCCTGCAGATCATGGCACTCGAGGGCATCCGGGCGAACGTGGATGACGTGGTCGTTACAACAGGTTCCCAGCACGCACTAGAACTGATGACGAAACTCTTCATCGACCCGGGTGACGTCGTCCTGGCTGAAGCCCCGAGCTACGTGACTGCTCTCGTGGTGTTTAAGTCGTTCCAGGCTGAGGTCAGCCAGGTCGCGATGGATGAACACGGCCTCATTCCCGAGGCGCTCCGCGAGAGGATTGCCGAACTGAAGGCCGCAGGCAAGCGAATCAAATTCCTGTACACGGTTCCGACCTTCAGCAATCCGGCTGGAGTCACGCTCAGCTGGGAACGTCGGGTGGAGATTCTCGAGATCGCCAGTTCGAACGGCATCTTGGTCCTCGAGGACAACCCGTACGGTCTGCTCTACTTCGACGGCGCACCTCCACAGGCAATGCGTTCCATCGACGACGAGGGAGTTGTCTATCTCGGCACATTTTCGAAGACTCTGGCTCCCGGATTCAGAACGGGATGGGCTCTCGCACCTCATGCAATAAGAGAGAAACTCATTCTTGCGAACGAGGCGGCAATTCTCTCGCCCAGCTCGTTCAGTCAGTTGATCATTGCCGAGTACCTGGGCAGCGCTGACTGGAAGGGGCAGATTAATACTTTCCGCGGCGTCTATCGCGAGCGTCGCGATGCCATGCTGGGCGCACTCCACGAATACCTTCCGCAACTCAGCTGGACGGTACCAAACGGCGGTTTCTACGTGTGGGTCACTCTCCCAAATCACCTTGACTCAAAGGCCATGCTGCCTCGGGCCGTGAAGGAGTTGGTCGCTTACACGCCAGGCACCGCGTTCTATGCGGATGGTGGGGGCCGCAACAACATGCGGTTGGCCTTCTGCTACCCGACACCAGACTTCATCCGCGAGGGCATACGGCGCCTCTCCACGGTCATCAATGGTGAACTTGACCTCCTCAACACCTTCGATCAGACCGCGCCACTCAAGATCATTCCAACGGAACAGGGCTACAACAGCCCACCACCCAACCTGGGCTAGGACAGCATGACAAACAGCACACAGACCCACGTCCTCGTACTTGCCGGCGGAATCTCGCATGAACGCGACGTGTCACTGCGCTCCGGACGGCGAGTGGCAGACAGCCTCGCTGAGCAGGGCGTTCGGGTGACCATGAGGGATCCGGATGCCACTCTCCTCGGCTACCTCGTCGACAACCGCCCTGATGTGGTGTGGCCTGCCCTCCACGGTGCCAGTGGGGAGGACGGAGCGCTGCGCGGCATCCTTGACCTCCTTGGCATCCCCTACGTCGGATCGCGGGCGGACTCGGCACGACTCGCCTGGGACAAGCCCACAGCGAAGTCACTGGTCGAGAGAGTCGGTGTGTCCACCCCGCGGTCGATCACTCTGCCGAGGGATGCGTTCCGAGAACTCGGCGCGCACAGCATTCTGGAGAGCATCTCGGAAGAACTGCCTGTTCCCCTCGTCGTGAAGCCGGCCAGAGGCGGCTCAGCCCAGGGCGTGTCCCTAATTCACGACCGGGATGAGCTGCCACGGGCCATGGTCGATGCCTATACCTACTGTGACGTCGCTCTCATCGAGCGAATGGTCTCGGGAACAGAAATCGCCGTAGGAGTGATCGATAGCGGCGATGGTCCTGTGGCCTTGCCGGCAGTCGAGATAGTGCCCCTATCGGGCGTGTATAGCTTTGAGGCGCGTTATAACGCGGGTGAGACGCGCTTCTACACCCCGGCGAGACTGGACGATGATGTCGCTGCGGAAGCAGCACGGGTCGCACTGCAAGCGCACGATGCCCTCGGTCTCCGTCACCTATCGAGGGTTGACCTCATCGTGGACACAGCGGGGACGCCTTGGTTCCTGGAGGCGAACGTGCTCCCGGGCCTCACTGAGACCTCCCTGCTTCCGCAGGCACTTGAAGCAGCGGGGCACGACCTCGGCCGGGTTTATCTTGCCCTGGCCGAAGCAGCGATCCGCGAGCATCAGGCCATTAGCTGAACCCTGGCTCCTTCAGCTCGGCGAGGATTCTGTTTAGGTCGGCGACCGTCGCGAAATCGATCACGATGGTGCCCTTGCTCGACCCGAGGCTCACCTTGACCCTTGTGTTGAGCCGGTCACCCAGGCGCTCGGCAATCTCATCCAGCTGCCCCTGTCGTTTACCTGCGCTGGGCTTGGGAGCACGTGCCTGCTTCCTGGTGGACTGACCAGCCGCAGCCTCCGCCGCCCTAACAGAGAGATCCTCATTAATAATCTTATCGGAGAGTCGCTCCATGGCATCGATATCGCCCGTCGAGAGAATTGCCCGCGCGTGTCCGGCGCTCAGCACACCAGACGCGACACGCTTCTGCACTGATGCCGGCAGTCGCAACAACCGCAAAGTATTGGTGATCTGCGGGCGCGACCGGCCAATCCTGCCAGCGAGCTCGTCCTGCGTGATTCCGAAATCGGCCAGCAACTGCTGGTAGGCAGATGCTTCTTCCAATGGATTTAGATTCGCGCGGTGCAGGTTCTCCAGCAGGGCATCCCGTAGCATCGCCTCGTCCGCGGTGTTCTTGACCACCGCTGGAATGGTTGCCAGTCCCAGCTGCTTGCTCGCGCGCAGCCTCCGCTCGCCCATGACCAGCTCGTATTGTGGCTGGCCGGGGACGGACCCAGAGATCGGTCGAACGACGATCGGTTGCAGAACCCCTATTTCGCGAATTGAGGCCACGAGTTCGTCGAGGTCTTCCTTGACGAAGTCCTTCCGGGGCTGAGCGGCATTGGGGATTATGTCGTCGGGGGAGAGATTAGCGAGCCTGGCTCCAGGAACCGCCACCAGTGCGTCGCTGCCTCCCCTTCCGGAGGGAAAGAAGACATCAACGGGGCGTTCTAATGAACCATCGTCCGTCGGAATGAGCGCCCCGATACCGCGACCGAGACCGGTCCTCTTCTGTGCTGCCATTATTTTGGGGCTCCTCGCCGTGCGATTTCTGCTGCTGCTTCCAGATAGGAGAGTGATCCAGGCGAGCTTGCGTCGTAACTGATGACGCTCTGACCATAGCTCGGTGCCTCAGAGATGCGTACTGAGCGCGGGATGAGCGTCGAGAGAACCTGATCTGGGAAATGGTCGCGGACATCCTGTGCAACTTGATTGGCGAGATTGGTGCGACCGTCGTACATGGTGAGGAGAATGGTTGACACAGCCAGGTGAGGGTTTAAATGACGCTCAATCAATTGAATATTAGTTAGCAACTGACTGAGTCCCTCCAACGCGTAATACTCACACTGAATTGGAATCAACACTTCACTCGCCGCGACGAAGGCGTTGATCGTCAGCAACCCGAGTGAGGGTGGGCAGTCGATAAACACATAGTGAAATGGATCTGCACTCTCCTCGAGAAAGTGGTCAAGTGCCGTGCGCAATCTCTGTTCGCGAGCGACCAGGGAGACTAGTTCGATTTCGGCACCGGCGAGGTGAATAGTCGCAGGAATGCAATACAGTGCCTCGAATTCTGGGCTCTTCTGCACAACCTCCTTCATGGCAACGTCATTGATGATCACGTCGTAGACGCTGACCGTCTCAGACCGATGCTCGATTCCGAGCGCTGTGGACGAGTTCCCCTGGGGGTCGAGGTCGATCACCAGAACCCTGGCGCCGTTCCTGGCTAAGGCCGCAGCGAGGTTTACCGTTGTCGTGGTCTTACCAACGCCACCCTTCTGGTTGGCTACCGTGAAGACTCGCGTCGTCGGTGGAAGTGGCAGCTCCTCTGCAGCGAGGGCGCGGCGGCGGCGGGTAATTTCCGACAGCTCGCGAGCCAACGGGGTGTCATCGAACCGCGATGCGGGCAGATCCTGCTTGGGTGGATCCGGCTTCGGTGGATCCTGCTTCGGTTCTGGTTCTGTCGGCTCCTGAGTTTCCGGTTCTGGGCCGGTAGGTTCCGGTGTTTCGGGTTCTAGCATGTCGGTTTGCGGGGGGCGTGCCGGTTCGACATCCATGACACTGGCTGCCGCGGATTCACCCTCCGGCGTTTCAGCCTCAGTGGACTCGTCGCCAGAGAAGTTTTCGTCACCAGAGATGGTCTCGTGGGATTTGTCAGCCTCGCCACCGTTACCAGAGACGTCACCGTTACCGGAAACGTCACCGTCATCAGAGACATCACCGTCATCAGGCATGGCATCATCGACCATGACCGGTTCTATCGCGTCAACAACGGCCGCTGTCCCAACTTGTTCGTCCCCCCCGTCGCGACCTGCGATCCCGTCTGCGGGCTCGTCACTGGGCTCGTCAGTAGCGTCTTTACCGGGAGTTCCCGCTCCGTCTGCGCCGTCAGCGAGGTCGACTTCGCCCTCA
>JBDTIM010000123.1:0-8645 GCA_039936355.1 Lacisediminihabitans sp.
CACCGAAGTCGCCACCGTATCCGTAGAACGGAGTGCCATCATCGCCTGCGGTGTGCGTGAGGATGCCGTGGTCGCGCCATTCCCAGACGAAGCCGCCGTGCAGTCGTGGGAAGCGGTCGATGAGCTCCTCGTACTGGTCGATCGCGCCCGGTCCGTTGCCCATCGCGTGCACGTATTCGCAGAGTAGGAATGGTTTGGTGCGCTGGCGTGCGCCCTCAGCGCTCGTGCATCCGAGCAGCGGGGTGGTGTCCCCATCGGTTCCGATCGCGATCATCTCCGGAATCGGAGCATACATGCGTGAGTAGACGTCGGTATACGCGCCCGTATAGTCGCCCTCATAGTGCACGGGGCGACCACTGTCGCGCTGGTGTACCCATGACGACATGGCGGCGAGATTCGCGCCGGTCCCGGATTCGTTGCCGAGTGACCAGATGATGATACTCGGGTGATTCTTGTCGCGCTCCACGGTACGTTCGATCCGGTCGAGGTAGGCGTCTCGCCAGACCGGGTTGTCGCTGGGGTTGTGGATCCAGTTGTCCTTGAAGAAGCCGTGCGTCTCGAGGTCGCACTCGTCGATGACCCAGAACCCCAGCTCATCGGCGAGGTCGAGCACGCGAGGGTGCGGCGGGTAGTGACTGGTGCGGATCGCGTTGACGTTGAACTGCTTCATCATCGCCATGTCGGATCTGGCGTGCGTTTCGTTGAAGACTCGTCCGCGTTCCGGGTGGGTTTCGTGCCGGTTGACCCCGTGCAGCACAACGCGTCGACCGTTGACTAGCAGCTGGTCGCCGCGGATCTCCACGGTGCGAAACCCTATGCGCAGCGCTATCGACTCGGCCGCGTTAGAAACGCGTGCGTCGTACAGGCGCGGCAGTTCGGCCGACCACGGTTCGACACCGTCGATCGTGATGGGAGTGACTTCAGCCGGGTTGGCCCAGGCCTGTTCGATTCCGAGTTCAGGCACGCTCAGCGTGATCGGGAAAGAAGCATCGGACGCCGTCAGCTCAACTTCGAGAACACCGGTTCCAGTTGCCATTGCTCCGCTGTAGTCAGAGCGAAGCCACACATCGTCGATACCAGCGGCCGGGCGCGCCAGGAGGGTTACGTCGCGGAAGATTCCGGGCATCCACCACTGGTCCTGGTCTTCGAGGTAGCTGGCGGCTGACCACTGGTGGACCCGCACGACGATGACGTTGTCGCCGGGCACTGCAGCATCCGTCACATCAAATTCCTGCATGAGCCGGCTGCCCTTGCCGACTCCAATCTCGTGGCCGTTGAGCCAGACACGGTAGGTCGACTCGACACCATCGAAGCGCAGAATGATGCGCTCAGCATCGCTCCACTCCGCCGGCATTATGAAATGGCGACGGTAGTCGCCCGTTGGGTTCTCATCCGGAACGTGCGGTGGGTCAATCGGGAACGGGTACTGCACGTTCGTGTAGATCGGAAGGCCGTAGCGGCCGTCACTCTGCAGCACCCAGTGAGACGGGACTGGCATATCATCCCAGCCAGAGTCGTCATAGTCCGGCGCAGCGATAGCGGTTGCGCGCTCGCCGGCTGGCAGGGCGCGGTCGCCAGCCGGCGTGCCGGGTGCGGCGGGCAGAAGCCGAAATTTCCACGATCCGTTCAGGGAGATTGCGGGAGCGTCGGATGCTAGATGCGAGCGAGCAGCCAAGCGAGCGCCGGCTCCGGCAGTGGTGCTCTCGATGTATGACACATCGTCCGCGGCGGCCAGGCTGGCGGAGGTGGTTGCGCCGGAGTGGGGGAAAACGGTGCTGGGCAAGAGTCTCTCTCTTCGTCGAGCCCGGCTTCGTCGAGCCGGAAGGCATTTTGTATCCTCGACTGTAGCACCAAAACAGAACAGCTGACCTAGATTCACGGGTAGACTTGCGAGGTGATGAACCATGTATCCGGAAGACGGGTGAACGGCCAATGACAACGCAGGGTGAGCCCGTGCGTCGCGGCCCGTACGCCAAGACGGCAGAACGTCGACGGCACATCATGGATGCCGCGCACCGGGTGTTTTCTGCTCGCGGGTACCACGCAAGTTCGCTGCGCGAGGTTGCCGGCGTCGCCGGACTCAGCTTGTCAAGCTTGACGCACCACTTTCCGACCAAGGAGGACCTGCTGCTCGCCGTGCTCGAGCAACGCGACCTCGACGGCGTCGCATTGGATGCGGAGACCTTCGAGTTTCGCGAGAGGCTTCTTGCGCAGGCGCGAGCGAACGAAGGTATTCCCGGGCTGATCGCGCTGTATGCGGTGCTGTCCGCAGAGTCGACGACCATGGGGCACCCGGGTAAGGACTACTTCATCGGACGATTCTCTTCGTTGCGGGAGGCATACGCGCACGAGTTCGAGCTGTTGCGCGCGGCCGGAAGGTTGAGGACTGGTGTCGAACCACTGATCGCGGCAAGCTCACTCGTTGCACTGTGGGACGGCATTCAGCTGCAGTGGCTACTCCAGCCGGAGGAGGTCGATGTCGTTGAACACCTCACGGCGTTCCTCGACTTGATTGTTTCGCCACTGCCTGCGGCCTCCTGAAACACGTCTGACTGCAAAGTTCTAGGCTGGCCAGTGTTGGGTGCAGCCCGGCAGCTAGGAGATCACAATGAACATCCTCAAGGGACAGGTCGTCGTCGTAAGCGGCGCCAGTCGTGGACTCGGTGAAGCGATGGCCGTGGCCTTCGCGTCCGAGGGCGCCACCGTCGTCCTCGCGGCCCGCACGGAATCGGACCTGAATCGCGTGGCGGAACGCTGTCGCAAGGCCGGTGCGACGGACGTACTCACGGTTCCCACCGACGTCACGCAAGAATCAGACGTGGATGCCTTGGCGCAGACCACGCTCGATCACTTCGGCGCTCTCGATGTCTTCGTCGCTGACGCTGGGGTATCGCCCATGTCGGTCTCTGGCACTCAGCCGGGCACACTGTTGAGCTACGACTTCGATGTTGTGCAGCACATGTTCGCCGTCAATGCGGTCGGAATGTGGTTGTGCATGAAGGCCGCATTGTCGCGGATGAGCCCCGGGGGTAGCTTCATTGCGATCGGCTCGGGTACGCCAGGGTCAACGCGTGGCGGCATGCTTTCGGTGACCAAGAGCTGCGTGGACATGTTTGTGGCGATCGCCTCTAAGGAGATGGCCGAGAAAAACATCAGGGTCAACGTTCTTGCGCCCGGTGGAATGGCAGACACCCACCTCTTCGGTCCGAAGGGGATGCCCGAATACCTCAAAGGATTACCAGCATTCGTCGAGGTGGACGTCATTGTTCCGGCCGCCGTCTGGTTGGCATCACGGGACAGCGCCGACGTCACCGGAGCCCAGCTCACGGGTGTGGAGTTCAACTCCATCGGGGCTGAAGGGGTGCGGTCCCGCCTCGCCGCTTAGCCTGGCGAGCGACTAGCCTGGCGAATGCTCAGTCTGGCGAACGTTCAATCTGGCTAGCCCTTAGTGTGTCGGGTGCCTAGTCTGTTGGGGCGTTGGTCGGCAGGAGTTCGTCGTACGGCTTGAGTGTTCCGTCGAGCACCGGCACGAGGAGTTGTTTGCCGGTCTGGTCGCCGTACTGCACGAATACCGGGAACAGCGTTCCTGGCTTGGCATTGATGCCGGTAAGCACAATCTGGTTGTCTCCGTGACCGCCGACGCTCGTGGCAGTTCCGGGGTTTGCAAACACTGACTTGTCAACCTTGCCCGTAGCGCCGTCGCTGTCTGTTCCCTCGTACTGGAACTGCACGTTCTGCCCGTTATCGCTCTCATTCACCACGTTGACCAGCAGGCTGGCGTCATTGCCGTCCTCTGTGAGGAGGAGTACGTTGCGGATGTAGACGTCGCCGATCTGTGTGTTGACACCGTCGCTCGGGTCGTACGGTTTGAGCGTCGTCTGGGGGGCGAAGAAGGTGCACCCCGCAGTGCCGAGCAGCACCACGGCAGATGCCAGAACTACGGATGCTGCACGACGTGCCCTCACAGGACCCTCCAGAACCAAAGAATACGGTTTCGACCCAGCGGTATTTTCCCATGAAAACCCGCTGCGAGCTTAGCTTACCGAGCGGGAGCGTAGCGTTGTAGGTAAGGACACCCTTACTGAGTGGCTGCTGTGGTAAACTAGAGGCCACTGAACGGAGCCCATCCATGCTTTTCGAGGTCGGCGAAACCGTCGTATATCCCCATCACGGCGCTGCAACAATCACTGAGGTCAAGACTCGCACCATCAAGGGTGAGGAGAAGCTTTACCTCAAACTCAATGTCACTCAGGGTGACCTCACCATCGAGGTTCCTGCCGAAAACGTCGACTTGGTCGGCGTACGCGATGTGATCGGCAAAGAAGGCCTCGACAAGGTTTTCGAAGTTCTACGTGCACCGTTCACCGAGGAGCCGACCAACTGGTCTCGCAGGTACAAGGCAAACCTCGAGAAGCTCGCGTCAGGCGATGTCATCAAGGTGTCCGAGGTCGTCCGCGACCTGTGGCGTCGCGACCAAGATCGTGGGCTTTCAGCCGGCGAGAAGCGGATGCTTGCCAAGGCCCGTCAAATCTTGATCTCGGAGCTCGCTCTGGCCGAGAAGACCGACGAAGAGAAGGCCTCCAGCGTTCTCGACGAGGTACTGGCTTCCTAGTTCAGTGCTTGCCAGGCTCGTGCTTGCCAGGCTCGTGCTTGCCAAATACCTGGCATCCTGGGAATTCGGTCTTCTAGCGTGCACGCCGGGATCCCTTTGCCGACGGTTGCGGTCATTGTGGTCGCCGCGGGCAATGGAACGCGCTTGGGCGCGAATGAACCCAAGGCGTTTGTTCGACTTGGCGGTGTTCCCATGCTTCAGCGTGCCCTCCGTGGGGTGCTCGGCATAACAGAGCCAGTGCAGATCGTGGTGGTCGCCCCGGCGGACAGGCTCGATGCGGCGAAGAGCATTGCCAGGGACAGCGCTGGAGCGGCATCCGTGTACCTCACTGTCGTTGCTGGCGGCGCTACCAGGCAGCAGTCCGTTGCAGCCGGGCTCGCTGCCGTGGAACTCTCAGTAAAGACGGTGCTCGTGCATGACGCCGCGCGCGCGCTGACCCCGCCCGCACTTTTCGATACAGTGATCGGCGCGGTCAGGTCGACCGGCGCCGGGGTGATCCCCGGAATCCGCGTGAGCGACACCATCAAACAGACGGATGCCATCGGCCACATTGAGCGAACTCTCGACCGTTCTCGCATGGTCGCCGTCCAGACCCCGCAGGGATTCCCGCGGGAGCGCCTCGTGGATGCCTATGCCATGGCCGCGGAAGAGTATACGGACGACGCCGCTGTATTTGCTGCAGCCGGGCATCTGGTGACTGTCGTTGAGGGCGACCCTAACGCGTTCAAGATCACGACCCCGTGGGACCTGCATCGTGCGGAGGAGCTGTCGAATTCTTCGATGAGCGTGCGAACCGGAGTTGGCGTCGACGTGCACGCCTTCGACGACGGTGCGCCACTGTGGCTCGGGGGGCTGTACTGGCCAGACGAGCCAGGTCTTGCCGGGCACAGCGACGGAGATGCCGTCTGCCACGCGGTCTGCGATGCACTACTGTCCGCCGCAGGGCTTGGTGATCTCGGCAGTCGCTTCGGTGCCGATGAACCACGCTTCGCCGGAGCACACGGCCACGTGTTCATCGAAGAAACCGTGCGGCTCGTGGCTGGCGCAGGCTACGCGGTGGGAAACGTTTCCGTGCAGCTTGTGGCGAACCGTCCGAAGCTGGCCGGGCGCCGGTCGGAACTGGAACAGAAGTTGAGCTCCCTCGTCGGGGCGCCCGTGAGTGTCTCGGCGACCACATCCGATGGTCTTGGTTTCACGGGCAGAGGCGAGGGGGTTACGGTGATTGCGACCGCCCTGGTGCACTGTGATCTGTAGGCTTACCCAGTGACTGTGCGGCTCTACGACTCCAAGACCCAGGCTTTGGCCGACTTCGTGCCGATCGTTCCCGGTGAGGCCGGCATCTATGTGTGTGGTCCGACTGTGCAGTCCTCCCCGCACATCGGGCACCTGCGCTCTGCTCTCGTTTATGACCAGTGGCGCCGCTGGCTCAGCTACCGCGGCTTCGCCGTCACACTTGTGCGCAACGTGACCGACATTGACGACAAGATTCTGGCGAACGCGGCACAGGCCGGCTCCGCGGCCGGTGCTGAGCAGTGGTGGGCGCTCGCGTACCGCTATGAGCTGGAGTTCACTGCCGGTTATGCAAAGCTCGGCATCCTCGCTCCCACCTACGAGCCGCGGGCGACCGCAAGCATCGGGCAAATGCAGGAGCAGATTCAGCGACTCATCGACCGCGGGCACGCTTATCAGGCGGCGGATGGCTCAGGGGACGTCTACTTCGACACCCAAAGCTGGCCAAATTATGGCGAACTGACCAGACAGAAGCTCGACGACATGGCACCGACAGCGGATGCCGACCCTCGGGGCAAGCGCGACGCCCGCGACTTCGCCCTGTGGAAGGGCCGCAAGCCCGCAGAGCCGGAGTCGGCGTCCTGGAACTCGCCGTGGGGAGACGGCCGCCCGGGCTGGCACATCGAGTGCTCAGCGATGGCGGCCCGCTATCTTGGACCGCACTTCGACATCCACGGCGGCGGGCTCGACCTGCGCTTCCCACACCACGAGAATGAGCTCGCCCAGTCGACCGCTGCCGGTGACGGTTTCGCGAACTACTGGGTGCACAACGGCCTTGTGAACGTCAGCGGGCAGAAGATGTCGAAGTCGCTCGGCAACTCGATCTTCGCCTCGGAGTTTCTGCAGCAGGCTAGGCCGCTTGTCGTGCGCTACTACCTCGGTGCGGCACATTACCGCTCCACGATCGACTACCACGACGGTGCGCTCGTCGAGGCCGAGGCGGCACTCGAACGCATCGAGGTGTTTCTGGCCCGCGCCGATCGCAGGCTCACCGGAACCCGATTCTCGGCGGAGGGCGTCACTCAGGTGCCCGATGAGTTTGGCGAGGCGATGGATGACGACCTTGCCATCCCGCAGGCGTTGGCCGTCCTTCACGAGCACGTTCGCGCCGGAAACGCCGCGCTGGACGCGGAAGATCTTGGCGAGGCTGCCCGCATCCGTGGGCAGGTTGTCGCCATGACGGAAGTGTTGGGAATCAACCCGCAGGCTCCGGAGTGGCACAGAACGACCAACGACCCGGCCAGCGTCGCCCTTGGCACGCTGGTAGAGAAGCTGATCGAGGATCGTGAGGCGGCCCGCAAGGCCCGCGACTTCGCATCCGCAGATCGTATTCGCGACGAACTGGCTGCCGCCGGCATCCACGTCGAAGACACCCCAACGGGATCACATTGGAGCTTGGAACAATGAAGTCATCTGGAGCAAATAAGCCCCGTGCGGGCTCCGTGCGCAAGGGTCGCAAAGGCCCGCAGGTCGGCTCCGGCGGGCAGGGCAGGCAGGCGCTCGAGGGCAAGAAGCCCACGCCGAAGGCCGAGGACCGTCCGTACCACCCCGCAGGCAAGCGCAAGGCCGCGCAGGAGCGCTTTGCTGCATCAGGCGGGCAGAGGCAGCCGAACCGCAACTCGTCCCCCGGTGCTCCGCAGCGGCCCCAGCGGTCGAATAAGCCGAAGCAGACGGATGACATCGAGGTTGTCACGGGGCGCAACTCCGTTCTCGAGGCCCTGCGTGCGAACATCCCGGCGACCGCGCTCTACATCGCGACCAGGATCGAGTATGACGACCGGGTGAAGGAGGTCATGTCGATCGCCACCAAACGCGGCCTGCCCATCCTCGAGGTCATGCGCCCGGAGCTGGATCGGCTCGCCGGCTTCGATTCCGTGCATCAGGGGCTCGCACTCAAGGTGCCGCCGTACAACTACATCCACCCGAATGAGTTGCTCGACACGATCCTCTCGCGCGGGCAGGTGCCGCTCTTGGTGGCGCTCGACGGTGTGACGGATCCTCGCAACCTCGGGGCGATCATCCGTTCGGTCGCCGCGTTCGGTGGGCACGGAGTCATCGTTCCGCAGCGTCGCTCGGTCGGCCTCACCGCCGCAGCGTGGAAGACCTCGGCCGGAGCGGCAGCACGC
Source organism: Lacisediminihabitans sp. (assembly GCA_039936355.1). GTDB lineage: Bacteria > Actinomycetota > Actinomycetes > Actinomycetales > Microbacteriaceae > Parafrigoribacterium_A. The sequence continues at coordinate 8,029 of JBDTIM010000123.1, forward strand.
ACCCCCGTCGCAATGGCCTCAAACCTCACCCAGTCGCTCAAGTCGCTCAAGGAGCGCGGTGTATTCGTGCTCGGCCTCGACGGCGGCGGAGACGTGGCGTTGCCGGGTCTCAGCTGGGCGAAGGAGCCGCTTGTGATCGTGGTTGGCAGCGAGGGCAAGGGCTTGTCCCGCCTGGTGACGGAGACGTGCGACGCTGTGGTCTCCATCCCGATCAGCTCGTCGACCGAGTCACTCAACGCGGGGATCGCTGCCAGCGTCACGCTCTACGAGATCGCTAAGCAGCGCGCTGCTAGGTAGCCCGCCCCGGGTAGCGCGCCGCCACCGGCCCCGGCGGGCTGGGGACCGGCAGCAGGTGGGGCCGGTCAGCTAGGCGAGGGCGGGGGTCAGGGTGGTGTCGAGGGCGGCGAGGATGTCGGCGGCGAGGTCGTCGACGTGTTCGAGCCCAATCGAGAGCCGCACAATGCCACCACCGGGGCGCGCCTCCGGGGCAACCGGACGGTGCGTGAGTGATGCCGGATGCTGCGCCAGCGTGTCCACGCCGCCGAGCGAGACGGCGTTGGTCACGAGAGTCAACGCCTCGATGAACCGTACAGCGGCGTCATAGCCCCCGGCCAGAT
>JBDTIM010000124.1:0-10670 GCA_039936355.1 Lacisediminihabitans sp.
CACCTCTGAGGCGGCACGTTGTTCGATCCGCTCTGGCACGTAAGCCTCCGTGACGGAGCCTTTCCCATCATTGCCGGCGTCATCGGGGTGATGGCGGCTGGCATACTTGCGGTGATTATCACCCACCGAAGTCGCGGGCACGGACACTATTCTCGGACCATTGCGCTCCTGGGCGGCGGCGTCGTGATTCTTTTGTCCACCGCGGTTGGTGTCAACACGGTGACGGGAAGCTTCGCGACGATCGGGTCGCTGGTGGGAAAAACCGTACTGCCGTCGCTTACGTTGCCAGCTCTCACGAGCGGACCGAGCCCATCGAACTGGGACGCACCGAGCCACCTCTTACCCCAAGGCCACTATGGAGTCGTAGAGATTCCGGCGACTGCGTCGCGTTTCAAACACCGCGAGGACGTCGTGTACCTCCCCCCGGCCGCGCTCGCGCCCCACCCTCCGAAGCTTCCGGTGCTTATCATGCTGTCTGGACAGCCGGGTGTGCCCATGAATATGGTGACATCGGTCGACATTCCCTCGATACTTGATCACTACGCACGGGCACATCGGGGCCTTGCGCCCATAGTCGTGATCCCCGACCAACTCGGCGCCCCCTACGCCAACCCGATGTGCGTCGATTCGCCACTCGGGCGCTCGGCTACCTATTTATCCGTAGACGTTCCGGCGTGGATTCGCAGCCACCTGAACGTGTCAGCTGACCGCCAAGATTGGGCCATCGGGGGATACTCGCAAGGCGGAACGTGTTCGATACAGCTCGGATCACGATTCACGGCAACTTTTGGCAACATCCTCGACATCTCCGGCGAACTCGCCCCTCACAGAGGAAGCGTTGCCAGCACGGTAAAGGATGCATTCGGCGGGTCGACGGCTGCATATGAGGCCGCAAAGCCGCTCAACCTTCTCGCGTCCCATGCGCCCTTCGCCGACACCCTCGCGATTTTCGCGGTTGGCGAGCGCGACAAGCGCTACCGCCCTATCGAGACCACGATGAGGGAAGCAGCCGCGCGGGCGGGAATGAACACCGTTGAAATAGTCGCACCGAACTCTGCACACGACTGGAAGACTGTGGGGTACGCGATCGACCGCGCAATCGCCGTACTCGGTCAGCGCTGGGCGTTCCCGTGGCGCTGATCGACTAAACGTTACCGCTTCTTCTTGGGTCTGAGCGTCTTCTCGTCGACCGGAGCGGTGCCGGATGCGCGCTGTTCGGCGTAGTAGGCCCGCGCTTCAGCCTGACGTTCGGCCTCGACCCCCGTGGCAATTGTCGCCCGCAAGTGCTCCGGCTCGTAGCCGAACGCATCCACCAGGTCTTGTGCGTGCGGACGTAGCCGCCGCACCAGCCGATCGATGTATGCGCTGACGGCCTGCGCACGGTGTGCAGACAGGCGGCCGTGGATCAGGTACCAGTCCAGGTGCTTCTCGATCAGGCCGAGACCAAAGACATCGTGTAACCAGGACAGCACCTGCTTCGTCCCCGCATCCTGCACCTTCTCCAGCGCGCGGGTGAACGATTCCCACTGCAGCAGTTCGGCGTGGGCCCTCGCCGCCTCAATCAACTCGTTCTGCTGCGAGTTGAACAGGGCAGCCGCATCCGGCTTCGACATTTTTGATGCCGGACGGAGCCTCCCGGCGATCTCAGCAATCATCGTCTCCACGCGATCGGTCAGTAGCTCACGCTGCTCGTTGGTGTCACGAAGTTCCCGTACCGAACGCGCGGTGGAACCAAAGTCCCGGACGGTCTGCCTGAGGGTGCGCAAGCCCGTGCCGTGATACGCGCGATCTGCCGCCTGTTTGACAACGTAAAGGGCCATCGCTCCCGCATCCGCGTGTCTGAACTTTGAACTGAAGTCGCTCAGCAGCCGCTTGGCGACCAACTGCAACAGCACATTGTTGTCACCCTCGAACGTGACATACACGTCGAGGTCGGCACGCAGTCCAACGAGTCGGTTCTCGGCCATGAACCCGGCGCCCCCGCAGGCCTCGCGGGCCTCCTGCAGAATGTCGAGCGCGGCCCAGGTAGACAGTGGTTTGAGCGCGGCGGCGAGGGTCTCGAGATCCTGCCGTTCGTCGTCCGTATCGGCCTTGCCGCTGAACACCGCATCGAACTTCACCATGAAGTCATCGTGCGCGAAGTTCATCGCATAGGCGGTCGCGAGGCGTGGGATGAGGCGGCGCTGGTGCCGCTGATAGTCGAGGATGACCTCCTCCTCGGTGTCGCTTCCCGAGGTGAACTGCCGGCGCTGGTTTCCATAGGTAATCGCGATCGCGAGCGCCATCGCCGACACCGCGGTCGCAGCGCCATCAAGCGAAACTCGACCCTGCACGAGGGTGCCGAGCATAGTGAAAAAGCGCCGGCCCGGACTGCTGATGCTGGACGTGTACGTGCCGTCCTCGGCGACGTCCCCATACTTGTTGAGGAGACTAGTGCGCGGGACACGCACGTGGTCAAAGTGCAGTCGGCCGTTGTCGATGCCGTTCAGGCCACCCTTCCAACCGTCGTCCTCTCCGCCAATGCCAGGCAGGAAGTTCAGCTGCTCATCGCGGATCGGCACGTAGAAGCAGTGCACGCCGTGGTTTACGCCCTTGGTGATGAGCTGCGCAAAGACAGTGGCCGCGATGCCGTGCTGGCCAGCGTTGCCGAGGTACTCCTTCCAGGCCCCGCGGAACGGGGTGTGGATGACGAACTCCCGCGTCTCTTCGTCGTAGGTCGCCGTCGTAGCCACGGAGGCGACATCCGATCCATGCCCCGTCTCGGTCATCGCAAACGCTCCGGGAACCTTGAGACTCACAATGTCGGGCAGGAGGGTCTTATGGTGGTATTCAGTGCCCAGGTGCAGCACCGCTGACGCAAAAAGACCCCACTGCACGCCAGACTTAATCTGCAGCGACGGGCTGGCTGAGACGAGCTCCTCGAACGCGGTAATGTTGCCGCCGTTGTCTTCGAGGCCGCCAAGCTCCTGTGGAAATGCGCGATGCACCTGGCCACGCTCCACCAGGATGTGCAGCTGCTGAAGCGCGCGCTCGCGCTGCTCGGGAAGACTGAGGCCCGGCTTGTCATGCAACGCTGGATCCTTGGCAAACTCGCGGGCGACCCTGCGCACCTCCGCCCAGGTGCCCATGAGCTGGTTCTGCAGGCTCGCCACATCGACGGATGCCTCCGCCGACGTTTCAGCGAGCTGAGCATCCACCTCGGCATCGACCGCGGTGGTCTCGTCTGCGTGTTGCTTGCGGGTGCGGGGAGCGACGTCGACCATGGATGTGCCTCAATCTGTTTCACGAACACTTCTCCCCTCACGCTAAACATGAACCCCGCGGCGAGTAAATCATCCGTCCCGGAGCTACAAAGAGGCTTCGGCGTCGCGCGAACCCGCTGTGGTTAACCGCAATTAAGCGCATCCTGGGCGCAACAACGAGCTCAACCGCCGTGAGGCAGTTGAGCCCGTCGAGGTGCGCTGCTACCAGACAAACAGCAGGCTCGGCCAGCCGATCGAAGGCAGGAACGCATCCGTTCCCGTGAACTTCGCCGCGATCAGATGCACGCCACGACGCAACTTGGGCAGGGTCACTGTCACTGTGCCGTTGCTTCCGAGTGTGGCCGTCGCGATCTGGTGACGACCATCGAATATGGCCACATCGCCGCTCACCGTCCCCTCATGCGCTCGAACCTGCACCGTGTATTTCACATCCGTGCGCGACGAGGCAAACAGATGATTGAGCGAGCCGCGTGTTGTGGTGTGCTGTGCTTCCACGGATCCTGTCACCTCGATGGGAACGTCAATCGATGTTCCAGTCGACGCCACTGCGACAGTAAGGACCAGGGTGCCAGCGGGGGTACCGGCCGGAATGGTGACGGAGACGGAGGCCCGGCCCACTTCATCCGTCGTGTCCACAATCGCAGGATCGATCACCGCGGAACCGAGCACGGTTGCGCCGGATCTCACCTCCACGGTTCCCGAGTTTGGTTCACCGTTGCTGAACAGCAACGACGACAGCCCGATGGTGACCTTGTCTCCCGCACTGTAGCCATCAGCATCGGGTGCCGAAAGGCTGACGCCTACAGCGCGCTGCGCGTAGTCGGGCGACACCGTGGGGTTGGCCGTGAAGTAGTCGACCATGCTCTGCAGGTCGATCTTGCCTGAATCCGCAGGCGAGGAACCAGCTGCCAAGGTAGCGAAGTTGTCACCGCCGGTGGCGAGGAACGAGTTCACAACGACCTTGAAGCTGTCGGTGGGGGAGACCAGTTTGCCATTGACGTACATGGCATCGATGTGGTCTCCCACCGCAGCAGCAGGATCGTACGTGTACTTGAGCGACTTCGAGACCCCGAGCTTCAGGAACGGACGACTCGCAGATGCTGGCTGCCACTGTTGCTCGAGCACGGACCGCAGCTGTGCCCCGGTCAGCGTCATCGTGACAAGGGTGTTGGCGAAGGGCTGGACGCTCGCGGCCTCCTTGTAGGTGACGTTGCCGTCTGGGTCGCCCGCACCGCTTGATGCGTAAGTCAGGTCGGCACGCAGACCACCCGGGTTCATCAGAGCGATCTGTGTTCCGGCACCCTGGGTCGCCGCTAGCTGCACGTCGGCCACGAAGTTGCCGAGCGGAGACTCCCCGCCACGATTTTCCTCACCGTCGGAACGCACCGCCCGGTTAATGTCGGCTGTGATCTCGCCGACCTTGACGCTGCCCTTGACGTTCGCGACTGCCACGGCATCCGCGACTATCTTGGCAACCTCGGCGTTAGGTGCGAATGCATCGAACAGGGGGAGCACCTCACCATCGGATGACAGGATCTTGTGCGTCGTCGGATCGACAGTGATGTCGAGGTGTCCGTAATTTTCGCCGTACTTTCCGGCCTCGATTACCGGCCGGGTGGCAGTACTGCCGGGGACCGCAACGTCGTGATCAAACACAACATGCGTGTGACCGGCGACGATCGCATCGACATTAGCGTCGACGCCCTTGTTAATCTTGCCGAAGACGGAATCATCCGTTGCCGCACTCAACGCAGGGCCAGCAGCCCCCTCGTGCATCAAGAGGACGATGACATCCGCCTCCCCATTAGCGGGATTGCCGTCACTCAACTTGTCTGCAACTCGGTTGACAGCGGACACTATTGGGCCGACATCCAGGTTCGCGATACCTGCTGGGCTCACGAGCGAGTACAACTCCTCCGTGGTTGCTCCTATGAAGCCCACCGTGACTCCGCCGACCTTCTTCAGTGAGTATTCCGGATAAGCCGGTGTCTGCGTGCCCTTCGTGTAAATATTCGACGACAGGTACGGGAAGTGAGCCGCGGGAATGATGCGATTATTGAGATCGGCTGACCCCTGGTCGAATTCGTGATTTCCCAGGGCACTCACGTCGAGACCGATGGCGTTCAGTGCATCGAGGGTCGGCTGATCATCCTGGATGAACGACGTGAACGTCGACGCGCCGACGTTGTCGCCCGCCGACACAAACAGCGTGTTCGGGTTGGCCGCGCGGTACGCATCGACCATCCCGCCGAGCACCGCGGCTCCCGCCGCAGGTTTCGACGCCTCGAGGCGGCCGTGGAAGTCGTTGATCGTCATGATGTCGATGTTGACGGGGGCAACCTTCTCGTTGATCCCGATCTTGATTGGATCGTGGTCACTCGAACGGAATGGTGTTCCCGCGACAGTCTGCGGATACGCATACCCGCGATCGCTCCACTCCGGAGAGTTGATCGACCACACGCCGATGCCGGCCACCGAATCAGCGAGAGCCTTTGTAGCAATCGCGTGGTCGAGCGAACCGAGCTCACCGTCGAAGGTGTACGTGTACTGGTTGTTTGTCCTGGTCGGTAACAGATCGACGAGCCCGGAGCCGGTGAGAGCCTGAATCGGATCCTCCTGGGCGTAGGCGTTGTAGTCGCCGAGTGACAGGACATTCTCACCCTTGGAGGGATCGTCGGTGATCGTCTTGATGAAGGCGATGAGGCTATTGGCCTGCTCGACGCGCTCCGTGTTGAACTGGCCCTGGCCATCCGCCGGCTCTGTGCCGGTGCCCCCCTTCGACTTGAAGTGGTTGCCGATAACCGTCATGATCTTGCCGTTGACATTGAAGGTCTGGGCGATTGGCTCGCGCGCGATATCCCACACCGTTTCGTCGACATCCGCAAAGCTGTCACCGACTCGAGTCACGGCGGCCGGCTTATAGATAATCGCGTTGGTGATGAAGTCAGTGGTTGCTGCTGCATTCGCGAGCGCTGAAGGAGTTGGCACATAGGCCCAGGTTCCTGCTCCCGCTTGGGCGTTCAGCCCGTCGACCAGATCGGCGAGTGACGTGTCTACCGGGTGCCCGAACTTGATCGAGTTCTCAACCTCCTCAAGGGTAATGATGCTCGCGTTCAGCCCGACTATTCCTGCGATCGTCTTCGACTTCTGGATGGCGAACTGGGCGGCATCCTTGGCGCCACGAGCATCCCCACCAAAATCTGTGAAGTAGTTCTCGACATTGAAGGATGCGACAGCGAAGTCGCCCCCGACGGTCGGGGAAGTTTCCGGGCGGGGATTCTCGGTCTGGAATGTCGGCTTGTACTCGGCCGGGCTTGCGTCATTGATCGGGATGCTCGGTTCAAGACGGTAGTCACCGAAGCCCTCCCCCAGGATCATGGACTTGGTCGGCGCCACGAAGCGGTCTCCATTGCGGACGATGACATCCTTGCTGAGGAAGGGCTGAGTTCCCGGATGCACCTTGTTGTCGACTCGGATGCTGTATCCGTCATCGACGAGCAGGCGGCTGGCCCTGTTGGCGGCGGCAATCGCGTCGGCTTGGGGACCCGCATCCGTCGTCTCTGTGCTCTTGACGGCGAGCGCGCCCGCACTCAGCCAGAGGGTTCCGAAGTTGTAGACCTGATGGGTCGAACTAAGGAAGTAGTTGCCCGTGGGATTGACGAGCATTCCCTCAAACGCTTCACGAGCCGACCCGACGACGCTGTCTGGGAGCGACACTGCTGCCGGCACTCCGACGGCCGCGGTGACAAGCGAGACCTGATCGGCAACAGTCGCCGAGATCTGCGTCTGCCCGCCGTTTTCACCAGCTGTCCCGGTGACGGTGACGAGGTCGCCAATGGACACCGAAGGGTTCGCCTGGTTGAGATAGACGAATACGCCGTCGGATGCCCCGGCAATACCGGAGGGGTTGGCTGACTGAACAAACAAACCGCGGAAGTTACTGACACCGCGATAGTCGGCCGTGACCACGCCTTCGACGGTGACGGTCTGCCCAAGCAACGGGGTCGCGGCACCAGTGCCCTGGACCTCCGCAATGCTGTGATCGGGGGCCGCTGCAAACGCGGCGGGGGCGGTCAGTACGGAAAGGCCGAGGGCCAACGCTGTCGCGAGGGCTACCGAGGGCGTACGCCATCTCATGTTATTTTGACTCCTTTGTCAGCACACAAACGGTTTTGCCGGGTGTGCCCCCCGATCGGGGGCCAAGTAAGTACCATAGACAGAGTTGTCCATCAATGTCGAGAGGAAAACCCAAATACGGTCTGCTGAGTCACATTTCTGCAGGCTATTCCTCCCTTTCCTCCTACTTTTCTCTCCGTTCACCTCTCGGGCCTCGCGATCTCCCCCACGTCCTCTTCGTCCCACTTCCTCCGCCTCCCCGTCCCTCCCACGCCCTCCGCCTCCCCGTCCCTCCCACGCCCTCCCACGCCCTCCGCCTCCCCGTCGAGGGTGCCCGTCCGCGCCGAGGGTGCCCGTTCCAGCGGGCACTCTCGTCGCGAACAGGCACGCTCGGCGGAATGCTTCACCGTTTCAGCGACCGCCGAAAGAGCTCGCGAAGCTGCGGCCTGCATCCGAAAACCTTGCCATCAGCTCGGTAAACCGGGCCACACTCGCAAAGCCCGGCCACTCTGCGGGTAAAACACTCGGCGGCAGTCCGGGATCGAGGTACGGGATGACCCGCCACTCGTCGAGCGTTCGGATCCAAGCGGCGAACGCGGTGCTGCCGGCGGAGTCCAGTTCGGTGAATCCCGCGGTGGCCTCGAGGAAGTCGAGGTGGAGGGACTCGAGAGTGGCCAGATCCCACCAGGTGGCCACGGCATCCGTCAGCGTGCCAGCGGGATGAGGGGTCGAGGTCTCGAACAGCGTCGCGAAGGGTCGGAGCCCAAGTTCGGCCAGGATTCTCTCGACCTCGTCGGCGAGAAAGGCGGGGCAGATCCACAGCGCAGACGAGACCGTGCCGCACCCGATCCAGGAAAGCTGTCGCCGCAGCTGATGTCGCTCCGCACGCAACGACTCGGGGATCGAAAACGAGATCAGACACCACGGGTCGCCGTCGTCCATTTGTCGGAACGTGTAGATACGACGGTCCCCGCGGTTCAACATGGGAATCGCGTCCGGGTTGAGCACGTATCCTGCGTTGCCGTCGGAGTGCAACAGGCCCTTACGGCTGACCCGCAGAACAGCCGTCCGCGCGTGCGCCTCAGAGACGTTGACGGCACCCAAGAGGCGGATGAGCTGGCCAACCGATGTCCGCCCACCCATTTCACGCAGAGACGCGCCAACGATCGTCCGCAGCAGGGAGGTAGCACTGCCCGGCCGCGAGTCGAAATCGTCGAGGATCATGCCGAGGCGTGCACCTCGACGAGCAGCACCCGCACCGCGTCGAGCCCCGTGAACAGTTCGGCGAAGCTCGTGCTGAGTGGCGAGAGCCCGATTCGCAGGCCGTTCGGCGCGCGGAAATCAGGGATGACACCGTGCTGCCACAGAGCGGCGGTGATCGAGCGGAAGCCATCGTGCCGCAGGGTCACGTGACTGCCACGGCGGGCGACTTCTCGCGGTGAGGCGACGGTCACGCCATACTCCGTGAGAACGGCATCCGAAAGTTCGATCGCGAATTCGGTGAGCGCGATCGACTTGGCTCGAATCGCATCGATGCCCACCTCCGCGACGAGCGCGATCATGTCTTGCATGGCGAGCATCCCGATCACGGAGGGGGTGCCGCTGATGAAACCGCGGATGCCTTCGGCAGGCGCGTAGTCCGGTCCCATCTGGAATGGTTCGCTGCTGCCCAACCACCCCCAGATCGGCTGCTTTACCGACTGCTGCAACTCGGAACGCACGTACCCGAAGGCCGGCGCACCCGGCCCACCATTGAGGTACTTGTAGGAGCAGCCTGCGGCAAAGTCGACCCCCCAGGCGTCGAGCTGGATGTCAACCGCACCGACCGAGTGGCAGAGATCCCACAGCACGAGCGCCCCGGCTTCGTGCGCGATACGGGTGATCGCGGGGACGTCGGCCAGGAAGCCGGACCGGTAGGCGACCTGGCTGAGCACGACGAGAGCGGTCTGCGGTCCGACGACCGCGGACACCTGCTCGGGCGTGACGCCAGCCGAGGTGTCGGACTCGATCCAGCGCAGCGTCATGCCGCATTCGACCGCGATGCCCTGGAGAAGGTAGCGGTCGGTGGGAAAGTTGTCGGTATCCACGATGATCTCGCCGCGGCCGTGCCGGGCGTCGATCGCCGCACGGATGAGCTTGTAGAGGATGACAGTTGTCGAGTCACCGACGAAAGTCTGGCCGGGTGCTGCGCCGAGCGCCGCCCCGCCTATGGAGTCGCCGATGCGCAGCGGCAGCCCCATCCACTCTTCGTCCCAGCCGCGGATGAGCCTTCCCCCCCAAGACTCGACCACGAAGCGCGTGATTCGCTCGGCACTGGCCTTCAGCGGACGCCCGAGCGAATTGCCGTCAAGATAAGCGACGACATCGGTGCTTTCTGTACCTGTCGATTCGGTACCTGTCGCTTCCGTTCCGATGAAGCGCGCGCGATATTTTGCCAGCGGGTCAGCTGCATCGAGTGCGGCCGCGCGATCACGCAGTTCCTGCAGAGTGGTGGTCAATGCGGTCATGAGAAGAGCTCCTCCAGTTGGTCGACGGTGATGACGGATGTCGACGCCAGCCAGCCAGCGGTGTCCGGAGTGCGCTCCCCGACGATGTAGCTCACGCGGGGGCCGAAGTTGCCGGCGATGACAGCATCAGCGGTGCCACCGCCAGCGCGACCGACCTCACCAGGGCCAGCGCCGACGATGGACGCAACGAGCGAGTCCTGCTCGAGCCCGGCATCCGCCAAAGCCCGCAACTCGCGTGGGTTGATGCCGAGCGGGAGCGGCCCGTTACCGAGATCCGTTCCATACACGACGCGTCCGCCCAGCGCCGCAAACCGGCGGATGTTGTCCTGTGCGATCTCGAACTCCGCGCCGTAGTCACCCCAACCGTGAATGTCGAGGGTGCTCACCCAGCTCTGCCGACGGGCCATCGCGGTGAGCAATTCTTCACCGAGCGACTCGCTCCATGGAGCGTGTGCGAGGCGGTCGACGCCCACAGCGTAGGCGCGCCCTGCCTGCCCTGCCCCCTGCGTGTGTGCGGCAACGGTCACGCCTCGCGCGTGGGCGTGCCCCACAATCGCGTGCAGAGTTGAATCGTCCAGTACGGGTCCGGCTTCGGAGTTCACAGTGAGTTTGATGAAGCTCGCTCCGGCGTCAAGCTGACGATCGACAGCGTCCGCAGCATGAGCGGATGACGCCACCGGCTCAATTGCGGAGTCCGGCGCCCAGCCGCTGCCCGCCGGGTAACCACCGGGGGCGGTCAGCAGGCGCCCGGCATAACGCACGACAGGGAGCGCGGCATACGTTG
>JBDTIM010000125.1:0-21931 GCA_039936355.1 Lacisediminihabitans sp.
CCGCGTTCGTGCCAACCACGACGACGGTCTGCTCACTCAGGGCAGCACTGATGTCTTCGGCGAGGCGTCTTCCCAGCCGAGGTGCGAGCTTCACCAACCGGTTCCCGAGCCGGGTGGTGCCGGCCGCTTTCAGTGCCGCTGGGGATGGATAGCGTTGCAACAGATCCAGCACCGCCGGGTGAGCCAGGTGATTGCCCAACACTGGCGTTGGCGATGGAATCCGCGATGAATCTCGCGTTAGGGGTGTTCCTGGTTGGTGATGGAATTAGTCGCCTGGGTGGGAAAGGCATACTGCGGCCAAAGGTGAGAAAAGAATGAATGGTTCGCTTTTGGGCCACCGGGTTGGGTTGTCGGTTGCCGCCGTCGGATTCATCATTTTTGCAGTGCTCCAAGGGACCCCCGACGCGACATGGGCACTCGTAACGGGAATGATATTGGTCCTGTTGAGCTGCATTCTCAGCCTTCGAATACGAGCTCAGCGACGGAAACGTCGAGACGCAGATAACAAGAACTCGGATCGATCGTTGGAATGGCTACCTCTCGCCGCAACTTATCGCCGCCTATTCCTATTTGCCCCGGACAACCCGGACGTGCGAAGTTTGGCCGCAGAGTGTGTAACGGGACACAAGACATCGTCTCCGTCTGACTGGCGCGGCGTGGCTCATCGCAGAACAAACGGGCTGAGAGTGATGGCTACCTCACACCAACCCTGAGACAAACGAGCACCGAGCCATGAAGCCATCGGAGGAAGTATTCACTTCTCACGCATCAAAACCATCGAGTTTCCGAGCGCCGACGACACCTTGTCCGGGTCGTCATGTGAGCAGACGTCCCCATTTAGATTCCAGCCCGCGCAAGCCAAGCATGCTCAGGCATTTCCACAGTGTCACTGCGACCGAGTCGAGGACTGCGATGCCTGTTTCACGCTCGACCTGTTCGACGATCGCGGCACCATACAGATTCGTGCACAGGTAGATGATCGCGTCAGGCCGCACACCGTGGCTGCCGATGGCGACCTCCCGTGAAGGCCCAACCAGTTCCTCGGGAGCGACACGAGCGAATGATTCATTCACGGTCAGTCCTAGGTGGCGTTCGGCAACGACGTGCATCCTTTCCTTTGCGTAGTTCTCGGCGACGGCGTCGTTCACGTCGTGTGTATATGGGCTCACGACCCCGATCTGTGTCATTCCAAACTGTTTGTACGCGTCGACGTATGCCAGTGCGGAGGTGGTAGCCGGCAACCCAGTGGCAGCGGTGATCTGAGTCACCATCTGACGATCATGTGCCGTGCCGAGCCAGGATCCGGAGGTACCGTTCCACGCAATCACATCGACCTCCGCCGGCTTGAGCAGTTGCGCTGCCGAGATCATCGTGGACAGGTCGAACTGGCTATCCGACTCTGCGTCCAGCGCTATGCGGGTGACGTCGATCCGAGTGAAGTGCAACGTGACATCGGTGCGCTGTCCGAGAATGCGGTACGACTGCGGTTCGAGGCAGGTGTTCGAAGACGGCACGATCATGCCGATGCGTGCCGGGCGCTCGGACATCAGTGACTCGCAGTGGCGAGCGGACCAGACATGGTCTGCCGCGCGTTGTTTCGTTCTGCGGATTCATGGACACCGAGTCGCTGAAGGAATCGCCCGGTCGGTCCCGGGTCAATGAACCGGCCCTCTTCGAGCACAACTTTCCCACGCGCCACCACAACGTCGGGCCAGCCCGCGAGCTTCATTCCTTCGAACGGGCTGAAGTCGGTTCCCATGTGCAGGGCTGCCCCGTCGACTGTGCGCGTCTGCGCAGGGTCGAAGATGACCAAGTCCGCGTCATACCCAACTGCGATGACGCCTTTGCCTGAGAGCCCGTTGATCCTGGCCGGAGCGGAAGCGAACATGTCGACGAATCGTTCCACAGGCATGCCCCCCTGCGCCACCAATGCAGTGAATGCTGCCGGCATTCGAGTCTCGACTCCAGGGAGACCATATGGCATGAAGTGAATGTCGTCACTGTGCGCCTTCTTCTGCTCCGTGTCATAGCAGGAGTGGTCGGAAGAAATGGTATCGACCTCGCCGAGCAGAACGCGTTGGAGAAGACCGCGCACCGACTCCGGCCGCCGCATCGGCGGAGTGCATACATACCGCTCAGCATGCGGGGAGTCATAGACGGTTTCGTCGAATTCGAGGTAGTGCGGGCACGTTTCGGAATACGCAACCATTCCGCGCGCGCGTGCGGCCTGAACAATGCTCACTGCTTCTGGGGTGCTTTGGTGGACATAGTAAACAGCAGCGCCCGTATACTCTGCCATCGCCAAGGTCTCGCTCACCGATACGTCTTCTGATATTTCCGGACGGGTGCGGTTCAGGTTCTCCACGGATGTCAGCCCACGGGACGTGCTCGATTCTGTGCAGTCGAAGATGATCGGGTCGTGCTCGGCATGGACGTATACGAGCCCGTCCAAGCGCACCATCTCTTTCATCACCTTGATGATCGTGTCGCCATCGGCCATCGTGGAGTTCCGATTCGTCGTATAGATCTTCACCGAACGTATACCGTGCGCAGCCAACGCATCCAGCTGTGCAGGAACGGTCTCATCCCACTGGATCACGCAACCGTGCAACCCGACATCGCAGCGCGCGACCTGTGCAAGCCGCATCTTATTCTCCGCAGCGTGCAACGGCGACTCGCTGCGGTCCGCGGGAATCCCGAAGTCCAAGATCGTTGTCGTGCCACCCCACAAGGCTGCGATCGAGGCTGTTTTAAACGTGTCCAAAGACTTGTATGGCCCTGTGACCTGCTCCACATGGCAGTGGGCATCGACACCGCCCGGAATGACCAACTTGCCGGCTGCGTCGAGCGTGCGCACCGCATCCGGCAACGAACCGCGCGGAGTAGTCACATCGTAAATCGCAACAACCAGCCCGTCATTAACCGCGATGTGGCCGACAGTGGTGTGTGTCGAATTCACAATGACAGCGTTGACAACCAAAAGATCAACTGATCCATTCATTTGGATTCCTTTCTGGGTGCAAGAGCACGCATGATTTCCGCGGAAAGGCCTACGTTTGGCTTGGCCGGGGGATGGGCGAAACTACCCGCCCGGTGGATTCCGCAGTCCAGCCTGACAAGCAACTCGCACTGTTTGACTCCTGCAGCGATCCCGTCGACCACGGGAACCGGAAGCTGACCACCGATCTTGCGCGCCAGCCCGGCCAACGGAGCACCCGCCAAGATAATGACATCGGCGCCATCCTCCGCCACTGCGGCCTCTGCCAATGCGAGAAGCTGATCCGCGAAGTCATCCTGAACCGACCCGATCCCTGTCAGCGGATCCTTCAGCGAGCGGATCGATGCCAAACGCGAGCTCAGGCCATTGCGCTCGACGCACTCTCGGTACCACGCCTTGATCCTGCTTGAGATCGCGATAATCGAGAACCTCGTGCCCTGCAGTGCAGCCGTATAGAGGGCAGCCTCGGTAATGCCGACCACTGGCACATTTACCAGCTCCTTGAGCGCAGGCATACCGGGGTCGCCGAAAGCGGCGACCACAACACCGTCCACACCCTCCAGTTCCTCGGCGATGACTTGTGCCACGGCGTTTCCGGCAATCAAGGACTCAAGACGTGTCTCGATGTACTCGACGCCGTATGGTGCGGTGCGCATCAGGACCTCCGTGCCCTTACCGGCGATGCGCGTTGCTTCCGAATAGATCAGCCTTGAGACATCTTCACTGGTGTTCGGATTGACAACGAGAAGCCTCATTTCCTTACGCACCCCTTCATCAGCTCGCCGGCCCATCTGAGCGATTCGATGTGGTCGCACAGGCCCAGAACAAACGACTCAGCCACCGGCCCGGTGTATCTCCCTCGCAGCACTGAAGGATCTGGGTCCTGAAGCTGGTGATTCCTGGTGCTCTCCGTCATCATTGACATCCTTCTGTCCTACCGTCAGACCGCCCCGGCCAGAGCTGTTGCCTCAAGCATCGGCTGTGAAGCAGCAAGTTCGTTTGGGATTCCAAAACAACAATAGAAAGAACGTTACGCGGTTGTCAAGCGTTCGGAGTCGGATCGAAAGCCCCGCATGCGACATCAGAATGCAGCCATTCAGCTGAACAGGTAGTCCAAGGTCCGAGCGCGATAGGACTGGACGTGTTTTTCGGCAACCCTGCGTGCTCTGCGCGAATCGCCTGTTGCGACCGCCTTAGCTAACCCGTCATGCTCCCGGTAGACCTGCTGGAAGTCCAATACTTGGCGGAAAATCCAATGCAGACGTCCCAGAAGCGGTGTGAGGACGGCTTGCAGATTGCCGTTTTCTGAGAATGCAATCAGCTCATCGTGAAAGGCCGCATTCGCCGCGTGAGCAGCATCGAAATCCAGCGCGCTGACAGCAACGTGCGATCGGCGTACAAATTCATCGAGATTGCTGACCGCGCCATCTGCGACGCGTTCCGCGGCCAGCCGAGCAGCAAGTCCTTCCAGCGCCTCACGAAGGTCAAATATTTCTACGACCTCGCTACGCGTCAATTTTTTCACAACGATTCCGCGAGTGGCCAAAGATTCAACAAGGCCCTCGTGATTGAGTAGCCGAATAGCCTCGCGGACCGGCGAGCGTGACACCTCGAACTCGGCGGCCAGATCCCTTTCGATAAGACGCGTACCCGGAACATATGTACCATCGAGAATTCGAGACCTGATCTTCTCGCTCACAACGTCCCGCAGAGGAAAGCCATTCTGATACAGCGCGCTTGACGAGTTCATACCTTTTCTCTTTCCACAATGCAGAATCTACAACCTCGCGCAAAAGTATATTGTCCGCTCATCTCAAGCACGGGAGCACCCTCATTCGAGGCGGACTCTGATTCCACCGCGGTCGTCCAGATTCCCGCTCACCGGCACTTCACGGTGTGTAGCTTTCTTGTAGGAATTCTTGACCTCCGCACCGAGTCGCGCTAGCCTAAGTTCACAATTTGGTATTCCAAATTATCGGTAACCTATCCAGGTTTGATGGCCGAGTTGTCCGTCGAAGTAGTTGCGCACACCTTTTATTGGCCATGCTTACGAACCCCCACCCTTGCAATGACGGACGGAAGTCATCATGGCTCAACCAAGCTCTGAAGCGGGCGACACCAAACCCGAGCGCTCAAGTTCGAAGACCGCGACCAAAGACCAGGGACGATTCGCTCCACCACGTGATGTCGGGAGAGCGTCACGAGTCCGGTGGCGTTTGTTCCTCCTCCTACTCCTCCTGGTCACGATCAATTACGTTGACCGGGGATCGATTTCAGTGGCGATGCCACTGATTCAGAAGGACTTCACCCTGACGCCGGCCGAGATCGGGCTGTTATCCTCTGCCTTCTTCTGGACATATGCCCTGATGCAAATCCCTATCGGTTGGGTCATAGACCGGTACGGCCCACGTAAAGTGATTGCGGGTTCAGCGTTCGGCTGGGGGCTCGCCACCGCGGCAAGTGGTTTGGCGTGGGGGTTCGGAAGTCTCTTCTGGTTGCGCTCCGTGATCGGCATCGCTGAGGCCGGGATCTACCCGTCCGGGGGCAAGTTGAATGCGACCTGGATGACTCAGACCGAGCGTGGTCGCGGCGCAACGATTCTCGACGGTGGTGCTCCACTTGGCAGTGCAATCGGCGGCATAGCTATTGTCGGCCTTATTCTGCTCACCGGTTCTTGGCGACCGGCCTTCATCATTGCAGGGCTTGCGACGGTCTTAGTCGGATTCCTGGCATGGTGGTATATCCGCAATAATCCACGCGAGCACAAAAGCGCCAACGCCGCAGAAATTGAACACATTGAGCTGGCCCACGCTGAAGAAGAAAGATTAGCCCTCCCTGAAGGCGCCACGGGACCAGGAAAACTGCGTAACTTCTTTCGATACCGCTCATTCTGGGCTATGTGCACTGGATGGCTCGGGTTCAATGGAGTCTTTTACGGCCTGCTGACCTGGGGGCCCCTCTACCTCTTTGATGCGAGAGGATTCAAACTTTCGGACCTCGGCTGGTCAACATTCGCGATCTTCGGGGCTGGCTTTGTCGGAGAAATAATCGGCGGCCTTATTGCCGACTACTGGCGTTCTCGCGGCGGGTCGGCGAACCTAGTGATGCGCGTGCTCCTCGGATTCGCTGCGGTAATGGTCGTTGCGGGCTTATTCGGCGTGATCGTCACACCCAACGCGTTGACCGCCGTCGCGTTGTTGTCCGTAGTGCTTTTCTTCCTACGGTGGGTCGGCCTTTTCTGGAGCTTGCCCGCAACTCTTGGCGGTCCAGCACGGGCTGGAATACTCGGTGGTGCTATGAACTTCAGCGGGAACATAAGCGGCTTTGTCACCCCGATTGCTGTGGGGCTGATCGTCGGTGCTACGGGCGGATACACGTGGGCATTGCTGTACTTCGTCGCCGCTGGAGTGCTGATGCTGGCCTCAGTCCTCACTATTGACTACACCAAGCGACTTCCCATCTAGATTGACTGGTGCCTGGCCGATGTAGTTACGGACCGGCCTGCCGATCGTTGTCGACGCTTGCCGGAGTTTTCGTGCACGCCGCCGCCAACTCGATCGGCAGGCCGTATTCGCTGTGACGTCCACGCTCCGTGGTACTCGACCTCCACTCGCACATCGGCGACATTCCCGCAGCCGCGACTGACCTATGAATCGCGAAATCAGGCATCAGCGCTGAACGCTCGAGACTCTCGGCGGCCCGCGAACCCGCGGCCTACATTGCTGAGGCAGATCGCGAGACGTCTGTCGGGATTACCTGCTGGTGGAGTCCAGCTCATCCAATGTCCCGCTCCACTGGGTCCAGCCCTCGTCGCGGGTTTGCTCGGCGAGCCGGGGTCGCGTCCTCGTTGATGAGGTGTGCTTTCAGTGCGGCCGCGAGGTAGTTGAGCGGGCTGGATTCAATCCGCGGAATACGGGTTGGTCAAGGCCTACGCCCAAGGTGCTTCGAGAGCTCGTCAGCCGAACGAGCGACGAGCGCGCCGAGTGCCTCAAGTCGGTCGCCAATTCGCGCTTTCGGCCCGCTGACATTGACTGCGGCGATGATGTTCCCGGTGAAGTCGAACACTGGCGCGGATGCGCCGACGACACCGTGCTCAAGTTCTTCGTCGAGCGTTGCATACCCCCGAGAGCGGATGTGTTCTAGCTCGGCTTTGAGACTGGCGAAGTTATGAACGATCGCTTTGTCTTTGGGAGGAACAGGTAACACGGCGAAGCCAGTCCTCGAGGCCCCTGTGCCGAGTGAGCCAACGACAGCGGCATCGTGGCCGTGCTCGTCATACCACTTCCTCAGCGCAGTCTCGGCCCATCGGCTGATGAGCACACGGCCCGATGGAGTGCGCCACGCTGCCGTCGTGATCCCTTCCCACCCGGCCGCGCGGAACTCGTAGGGGCTCAGCTCACTCACGAGAGTGAGGACATTGCCGCCACGGAGTACGCATAGGTGGCTCGTCTCTCGCGTCGATTGCACAAGCTGGCGCAGCATTGGGCGTGACGCGGTCACCATCGTGGACTCGACCGTGCGTGCAGCAAGTGCGTAAAGGCGCGAGCCCAAACGGTACGCAAGTGACGACTCGTCCCGTTCAAGTATTTGCGAGTCCTCCAACGTTGCGAGCGTGCGAGAGATCACCGCTTTGTCGCGGCCCGTCAGTTGTGCCAGCCGAACGACACCGAGCCCATCTTCTTGACCGTCTTGGGCTTCTGCGAGCAATTCCAGTATTTCTAGGTCACGAACAAGGCCGGACGAGTTTCGACGTGACTGCGGTGTCTTCGGAGGGAGCATTGGTCAACTCTAAGTCTCCAGTTGCCATTCTCGCAACCGATGTTGACGAAATAGCATCGCCACACTAATCTTTGAACGTTGCATGGGCCGCTCGATGATGAGAGGAGGGCTTCATGTCCGGGTTCGATATAGGGCGCTTGGTTAACTTCCTCAGCCAGCGCTGGGAAACGATCCTCTCGCTAACCGGCCAGCACATCGCAGTAGTTGCGATATCGCTGGTGATTGCCATGGTCTTCGGGATTGGGCTGGGCATTGTCGTGTGGAACAAGCCGGTATCACGGTCCGTGACGGTGACCGCAGCGGCCATCGCGATCACGATTCCGTCCTTGGCGCTCCTTGCGATTCTCAGCCCCATCCTCGGTCTTGGATGGGGGCCGACGGTTGTGGCTCTCGTCTTCTACTCGCTCCTGCCGATAATCCGGAACACGGTGGTGGGATTCCGTGAGGTTCCGCGTGACGTACTCGAAGCCGCACGCGGCACAGGGATGTCGGCCACGCAGGTAATTTTCTCAACGCAATTACCCATCGCTTGGCCGGTGATTCTTGCCGGTGTGCGCGTCGCCGCTCAGCTGACGATTGGTATCGCGGCAATCGCTGCATACGTTGCCGGCCCTGGTCTCGGCCAGTACATCTTCTTGGGGTTGTCTTCTCTCGGGTCGGTCAATGCGCTGAATTACGCACTAGTCGGCACCGTAGCCGTGGTCATCCTCGCGTTATTGGTAGATGGAGCTTTTGTTCTCATAACTCGCTACACAACATCGGAGGGCCTACGTGTCTGAGAGCACACCAACGGGGATCTTGTCGACGATTGCAGGTGCAGCGCGCGGGGTCAGTCTCGAACTCGAGTCCGTTCGCAAGACGTATGACGGTCAGGCCAGTGCTGCAGTGGATGACTTCACAATGCGCATCGAACCTGGAGAGCTGGTCATGCTTGTTGGTCCAAGCGGATGCGGCAAGACCACGACGATGAAGATGATCAATCGGATCATTGAGCCTACATCAGGTTCTATTCGACTCGCGGGAGAGGACATTCTCTCGATCGATCCCGACCAGCTTCGTCGGCACATAGGGTATGTGATTCAGCAGATCGGCCTGTTCCCGCACCGCACAATTGCACAGAATATCGCCACAGTGCCGAAGCTTTTGGGATGGTCTAAGGGAAAGATAGCCTCCCGTATCGAAGAACTCATGACGACGGTCGAGTTGGACCCCGGAGTATTCGCAAACCGCTATCCGAGACAGCTTTCTGGCGGCCAACAGCAACGTGCCGGAGTCGCGAGAGCGTTGGCCGCGGATCCGCCCGTCATGCTCATGGACGAGCCGTTCGGTGCAACAGATCCGATTACGCGTGAAAAACTTCAAGCAGAGTTCTTGCGCCTCCAAGCCGTTATCGGTAAAACGATCATCTTCGTCACCCATGACTTTGATGAGGCGATTCGCCTTGGCGATCGTATTGCTGTACTAAGCGATCGCAGTCACATCGAACAATTCGATACGCCTGCCAACATCTTGGCGAATCCCGCAAATGAATACGTCGAGTCGTTCATTGGCCTCGGCGCGGCACTCAAGCGGCTCGTGCTAATCCCAATAAGCAGGGCGCACTACGACAAGGAAGTGCCGGGAGCGCCTTCCATCGAAGTATCCGGCTCCTTGCGAGATGCACTGGACTTGCTCGTACTTACCGGTGCATCCGCGGTAAACGTTTGCGATGAGAAAGGCCGGACAGTCGGGTCGCTTTCTCATGCGACAGTATCGGGGGCATTGCGCGCCGAACGGCAAGACGAGGAAAGCGTGTAATCATGACTAGCCCCGCCGCAGTTTTGCTCGCACGAAAGTCAGCGCGTCGTAAGAACGTCGTAAAGCAGTTTGTTCCACTGATCATCGTCGTTGTGTCGTTGGGTGCGCTATTTCTCTGGCTTTCGATGCTCCACTTGGATTCGATCGAGCAGAGAACACTGAATCCGTCATACATTATCGCCCGTGTTCGAGAGCACATCGGGCTAACCCTGCTCGCTTCGGCGCTTGTTGCGCTCATCGCAATTCCTGCTGGCATCATCGCCTACGCTTCGAAATCCAAGGCTTTTCGGGGTATCGCACTGGCACTCGGCAACATCGGGCAGGCAACGCCCGCAGTTGGCCTCATCATCTTGATCGCTATTTGGTGGCAGACGGGATTCTTCACCGCACTCATCGCTATCGTCGCGTACTCGATCCTCCCCGTGTTGCGCAATACGCTCGTCGGTCTTGAGCAAGTGAGCGAAGACGTGCGGAACTCTGCTCGAGGCATGGGCATGACACGCGGTCAAGTCCTGCGTCAAATCGAGCTGCCATTGGCGTCACCCGTGATTCTTGCCGGCTTGCGAACTTCCTTGGTTTTCGCGGTGGGAGTCGCCACGATAGCGACGTTCATCAACGCTGGCGGACTCGGCGACATGATCGTCAACGGACTAAAGCTTCAGCGATTCCCGGTGATCGTTGCCGGCGCCGTTCTTGTGGCGAGTATCGCCCTCTTGATCGATTGGCTGGCGGGACTTGTCCAGGAAGCCGTGCGACCACGAGGACTCTGAGTTTGTACCTGCATCACATTCACGAAAAATTGGAGAGAAAGTGACTCATATGAATAGGAAAATTACTGTCGGAGTAGCTCTTGCGGCGGTAGGACTACTGCTGCTGTCGGGCTGTTCCACTGGCGGCCAATCAGCTCAATCAGGATCCGAAGGCTCAGAGCTCGCAGGGCTGAGTGGCGAAATCGGCTCTAAGGACTTCGCCGAGCAGTACATTCTCGCCTATATCACCACGGACATCTTGAACGCACACGGCGCAGATCTAACGGCCAACACCAAGTTGGTCGGATCGGCAAACACGCGAGCCGCCCTCACTGACAAAAAGTTTGTCGGCTACTGGGAATACACCGGCACCGCGTGGATCACCTACCTCAAGAACACAGCACCGATCACTGACCCACAAAAGCAGTTTGATGCAGTGAAGTCAGCAGATGAGGCGAACGGCATTGCCTGGTTGGACCCGGCACCTCTGAACAACACCTACACGTTCGCGGTACGCAGCTCTGAGGCCAAGAAGCTCGGTGTCAAGACTCTCAGCGACGTGGCTAAGCTGCCGGCGTCGGACCAGACGTACTGCATCGAGAGCGAATTTTCCACACGTGACGACGGGTGGCCCGGAGTCGAAGCTGCATACGGCATCACTGTTCCAAAGGACAATGTCAAGCTGCTTGATACCGGAGTCATCTACACCGCGACTCAGAAGGGTGATCCGTGCAATTTTGGTGAAGTCTTCGCGACAGATGGACGAATCAAGGCCCTTGACCTCACTGTGATGAAGGATGATAAAAACTTCTTCGCCGTGTATCAGGGAGCTTTGACTTTGCAGGCACCGATTCTCAAGAAGTACCCGGCAATCGCCACGATCATGGCAAAAGTCTCCCCGAAGCTCACCACTGAGGAGATGCAGAAGCTGAATGCGAAGGTCGATGTCGACGGCGATGAGCCCGCAACCGTTGCCAAGCAGTGGTTGCAAGAACAAGGACTCATCAAGTAAAGGATCGGCACTGGTAATTACGAAGAGTCCGTTTCCGACGGGATACCTTTGCTGGGATCCCGTCGGTAACGGCGCCGGTGGCGCGCGAAATCTACTCGTGCGCTACCCAACCGAACGAGCGAAAGCGCCAGCTCGCGTCTCGACCATGTCGCCTCGCTTTCAGGCAAGGCATTTCACCTGGCCCTTCAAGGCCAACAAGCAGCACGGTGCTGCCATAGATAACAGTGTGTTCTAGGAGATAGCAAGTAAATGTCAGATCAACAGAAACCCATTGTCGGTTTTATCGGCTTGGGCAACATGGGCTCTGGGATGACGAGAAATCTGCAGCAGGCCGGGTACCAGCTCGTGGTGAACGACATTCGAAGGAACGCTGCAGATGATCTAGTTGCTGGTGGGGCTACGTGGGCCGACACCGCTGCGGAGGTCGCGGCGACTTCTGATGCGATTATCACCATGCTGCCCACACCCAAGCATGTTTCTGATGTTGTGCATGGCCCGGCTGGGATCCTCGCCGGAATTCGTGATGGCGGTACCTGGGTAGACATGTCGACTTCGGTGCCGGAGGTGCAAGCCGGTGTGCTAAACACTGAGGCCAGTCGTGGCCTGCACCTGCTGGACGCGCCTGTGAGCGGGATGTCGGTGGGAGCTGCATCGGGAATGTTGCAGATATTCGTCGGTGGTGACCTTGCCGACGTAGAGCGACTGCGTCCGGTGTTCGAAGCAATGGGAGATCCCGAGAAGATATTCCATGTCGGGGGACACGGTACGGGGTATGCCGTCAAGCTCATGATCAATCAGTTGTGGTTCTCACAATTAGTTGCGACAGCAGAGGTGTTGGCCGTTGGAACATCGGCGGGCGTAGACCTCGAAGTGTTGCGGGCAGCGCTGGTTGCGAGCCCAGCCAATAGCACCTTCATCGAGCGGGACATACTGCCCACTCTCGAGCGTGGTGACTATGACGAGGGGTTCGCCATGGCCCTGGCCTGCAAGGACCTCGGGCTCTCGATCGATCTCGCGCGTTCAGTGGGAGTTCCGGTCGAAGTTTCAGCACTAGTCGAGCAGATCCATCGTCGTGCTCGCGCACAGTATGGAGATAAAGCCGGAGAGATGAGCGCGATAAAGCTTTACGAAGAATTGATCAAGCGGCCTTTGCGCCTGACACAGAGGGGAAT
This sequence comes from Lacisediminihabitans sp., assembly GCA_039936355.1. Lineage (GTDB taxonomy): Bacteria > Actinomycetota > Actinomycetes > Actinomycetales > Microbacteriaceae > Parafrigoribacterium_A. Next base: position 12,508 of record JBDTIM010000125.1, read on the forward strand.
GTAGCGTGATGGCGTCATTGATACACACACCGACCGAGCTCTATATCGACGGGTGCTGGGTGAAATCGGCCAATGGGGCAACTCTCGATGTCAAAAATCCCGCTACGGGAGAAACACTGACCTCGGTGTCCGATGCTCAACCTGAGGATGGCCAACGTGCGCTTCAGGCTGCATACGCAGCTCAGACCGACTGGGCGAAAACCAGTTCGCGAGACCGAGCAGAAATACTGCGGCGCGCATTCGAAGGCCTTGTGAGCAGAGCGGAAGAATTCGCGCTGCTGATGACACTGGAGATGGGAAAGCCACTCGCTGAATCTCGAGCAGAGGTCGCGTATGGTGCGGAGTTCCTGCGCTGGTTTTCCGAGGAAGCAGCGCACGTAACGGGCCGGTACTCAATTGCTCCTGATGGCAAGAGCCGCTTGATGGTCGTGAAACGGCCGGTGGGTACCTGTTTGCTCATCACGCCATGGAATTTTCCTCTCGCGATGGTGACGCGAAAGATTGCGCCCGCCATTGCAGCAGGGTGCACGATGGTCCTGAAGCCGGCAGCCCTTACCCCGTTGACCGCACTGCTCTTCACGCAAGTGATGGACGAGGCAGGGCTGCCGGCAGGCGTCTTGAACGTTATTCCAACGAGCCGAGCTGGTGCGGTCACTGGCCCTTTGCTCAAGGACTCTCGATTGCGAAAGCTTTCGTTTACCGGGTCCACCGAAGTCGGCAGGCGCCTGATCGCGGACTCGGCAGACCAAGTACTCAGGGTGTCGATGGAGCTGGGCGGGAACGCACCGTTCATCGTCTTCGAAGACGCGGATATCGATGCCGCAGTGGAAGGCGCGCTACGAGCAAAGCTTCGTAATGGTGGTGAGTCGTGTGTCGCTGCCAATAGGTTCCTCGTGCATAGCTCGGTCGCTGAGCGGTTTGGGGCGTTACTCGTCGAGAAAATGCGGTCCTGCAGTGTCGGGCCGGGGGATACGCCAGGCGTCACGGTGGGGCCGCTAGTGGACGAGGCGTCGCGCAGCAAGGTTGCAGCACTGGTTGACGGCGCCCGTGCAGACGGCGCGAGTGTGGCGCTCGGTGGTAACGCACTACCCGGTGCCGGCTATTTCTATGAGCCCACCGTGCTCACGAATGTCCCGTCGACAGCACGCATCCTCCAGGAGGAGATCTTCGGTCCAGTGGCACCGATTGTCACTTTCGACACCGAAGAGGAGGCGATACAGCTCGCAAACGCAACGCCATTCGGCCTCGTCTGTTTCGCCTACACGCAGAACATCAATCGCGGCCTCCGACTGGCTGAGGAGCTGGAAACGGGCATGCTCGGGATCAACACGGGAGTGGTCTCGAACCCGGCTGCACCATTCGGCGGCGTCAAGCAATCGGGACTCGGGCGAGAAGGCGGCGCCGAAGGCATCGATGAGTATCTGGAAACCGTGTACGTCGGTATCGCCGACCCGTATGTGTGAAGAGGGTAGAGATGGAAATTACAGAATTTGACACAAGCTATTTCTCGCTCAAGGGTAAGAACGCCATTGTGACCGGTGGTAACACTGGGCTTGGGCGAGCCTTCGCTCTCGCACTCGCTAAAGCGGGCGCAGACATCTTCATACCGAGTATCGCGGCTGATGACGGGACTACTCAACGGCTGATTGAAGCCGAAGGCCGCCGCATGGAGTTCATGCAGATCGACATCACGTCAAAGGGAGCACCCGGGGCGATCGCCGATGCGTGCATGGAACGACTGGGTTCTATCGATGTGTTGATCAACTCGGCTGGGATTTGCCTTGTCGCGGATGTCGAAGACTTCTCTCGTGAGCAGTGGGATCCCATGATCAGCGTCAACCTGACGGCGGCGTTTGAGCTGGGGCATGAGGTAGCGCACAGAATGATGGTTCAACGCTCCGGCAAGATCGTGAATATCGCATCGCTGTTTTCGTTCCTCGGGGGCCAGTCGTCACCGGCTTATGCCGCGACCAAGGCGGGCATTGTCGGCTTCACCAAGGCTTACTGCGACGAGCTTGGACGGCACAACATTCAAGTGAATGCATTAGCTCCTGGGTACATCGAGACCGCCCTCACTGCTGCAACTCGAGCTGACACGGAGAGCAATCGCCGTATCATCGAGCACATTCCAGCGGAGCGGTGGGGAAAGCCTGCCGATCTGATGGGCGCGGTTGTTTTTCTCTGTAGTAGAGCTGCGGACTACGTGAACGGGCACGTTCTGGTCGTCGATGGCGGCTACTTAGTCCGATGATCGAACTGTAAGTAAGGAATTTGCACAATGACCACCATGCACTCTTCGGCTGAGCACGAGGACATTGCCGCGGCAATGGCTGGGATAGTCGGTGCCGCTGCGGTTGATACCGACCACAGCGCACTGCTTGATGCGAGCGTCGACAGGTTCAAGAAATACACCGCAGCACACGGGATATACGCCGGCCCGCTGCCGATGGCAATCGTCTACGCGTCGTCAGTGGGGCAGGTATCTGAGATTCTGCGCTACGCAGACGACCACCAGGTGTACATAGTGCCGCGCACTGGGCAAACGAGTACCGAAGGCGGCTTGGAAGTCGTCGACGAGCGAACAATTGTCCTCGACGGAAGTCGCATGAATGAGATCCTCGACATTGATCCAGTCAATATGATGGCGACTGTACAGTGCGGGGTTCCTCTGGAGCATTTGGAAGAAGTTGTCCGTAAGCAGGGACTGACGACTGGGCATTCACCGCAGTCAAAGCCACTCGCGCAGTATGGGGGATTGACCGCCACCCGATCCATTGGGCAGTTCTCTACGCTCTACGGTGGAATCGAAGACATGGTCGTCGGTCTCGAAGCAGTGTTTCCCGGCGGTGCTGTGGCGCGGATCAAGAATGTTCCACGACGTGCTGCGGGGCCCGACATCAGGCACATTGTCATCGGCAACGAAGGAACGCTCTGCTTCATTACTGAAGTCACGATCAAGCTGTTCCGCTATCAGCCTGAAAACAACAGGTATTTCGGGTTCTTGCTGGACAGTTTCGGGGCCGGTGTCGATGCGCTTCACGACCTCGTTACCGCCGGTTACCGCCCGAGCGTGTGCCGTGTGTACTCTCCGGAAGACGCGAAGCAACACTTTGACCACTTTGCGCAGGGAAAGAACGTAGTAGTACTTGTTGCAGAGGGGCCGAAGCTAATCGCGGATGCAACGGCCGCCGCAATAGCCGACGTTTTCTCCCGGGTCGACTGCACTCCTGTTGATTCGACGTTGATTGAGCAGTGGTTTCATGGCCTCAACTGGGGTGCTGACAAGATCGAGGCGGAGAAGCGCTCAATGCTGGACACGGCTCACCTCGGCTACACCACAGAGGTATCGATCGATTGGTCTCGGGTGACAGAGCTATTCGACGCCGTCATCTCCCGGATTCGGTCAGAGTTTCCGCATCGCGACGACCTGACCATGCTGGGCGGCCACTCGTCACACAGCTACCAGACCGGGACCAATCTATATTTCGTTTACGACTATTGGATTCGTTGCGATCCGCGTGATGAGATCAGCGAGTACCATCAACCACTCAACGCCATCATCGTCGAAGAAGCTCTGCGGTTAGGGGGGTCAATGGTGCATCACCATGGCATCGGTAAGTACCGTGCCGGGTGGACTCGACAGGAACACGGCAGCGCGTACATGCTTCTGGAGGGGTTGAAGAAGCAGTTTGATCCGCATGGAATCATGAACCCTGGATCGATATACCCACGTACATGACGAGCACGCCAATCTTCGTCGCTATCGACAACGGCTCGCAGAGTACGAAAGTTTCTGCTGTAGATTCACACGGCTACGTACTGGAATTCGTGCAGCGGGCATTGATGCCGACTGTGTCTTCGGGACGTGGTCGCGTCGTTCATCCAGCAGACGACGTGTGGGATTCCATTCGAGTTGCGTGTGCGGAGCTAATGAGTCGGCTGGGGGACCGCACGCAACAGGTAGTGGGTGTCGGTCTGTGTACGATCAGATTTTGCAGAGCGTATCTGAACGACGATGGTGAACTCGTTGAGCCGATGTTGAGCTGGATGGACGAGCGAGTGGGGCACCCGGTCGGCGAACTGCCCTTCGGGACGCGGTTCATCACTACGTCGTCGGGGTATATCGCGCACCGGCTTACCGGAGTTCGCCGGGACGCGAGCGGAAACTGTCAGGGAATGTGGCCTATTGATCAGGCGACATGGAAGTGGTCTTCGGAGCCGAGCGCTTTCTTAAACGCCGGGATGTTCCGTGAGCAGCTTTTTGAGTTGGTCGCCCCGGGGGAGCTGATCGGAACGGTCACGAAGGCCGCCGCGACGGCAACCGGGCTACCTTCAGGACTGCCCGTCTATGCGACGTCTAACGACAAGGCTGTCGAAGCACTGGGCAGTGGTCTTCGCAGTGACGACAGTATTCTCGTGTCGCTCGGAACGTACATCACGTCGATGACGGTCAGTCGCACTTTCGCGGAGACGACCGATGGTAACTGGCGTAACTTCGGCTCAGTTCCCGGAGAGTATCTGTACGAGAGTGGAGGAATCCGCCGTGGCATGTGGACCGTTAGTTGGTTTCGCAATCTGCTAGGCGATACGACGGATGGGGAACTCAATGTCGGTGCCGAAGGTGTGCAACCAGGTAGCAACGGTCTCTATACAATTCTCGACTGGCTCGCCCCCAGCACCGCTCCATACCGACGTGGCGCCCTGCTTGGTTTTGACGGTTCGCAAGGTCGCTTCGAGATCTATCGGTCAATCCTGGAGGGTATCGCCTTCACGATGAAGGTACATCGCGGTGTGTTGGAGAAAGAGTCTGGCCGCACGTTCACAGAGACGATCATCGCCGGTGGAGGGTCTCGTTCCCGACTCATGATGCAGATCATGGCAGATGTGCTCGACGTGCCCACTCGACGGATGGCAATGCCCGATGGCGCCGGAATTGGAGCCGCGATATGCGCTGCCGTGGGAAGTGGTGTCCATAGCGATTGGGACTCCGCCGTGCACGCGATGGTCCATGTCAAAGACACCTTCGATCCGATTCCCGCGAACGTTTCTGCCTATCGCCCGATTAGCGGTGCCCACGCCGAACTGAACCGCTTCACGGATCCCCTGTTTCGGATCCTCGCGGACGTTGCCCCAGAAGCTAGCTGACGTTCGTCGCCAGGTAACCCGTGAAGTCACGATCCGGCGGGACTGACTGCGGCTGTTGACTCAGATCGGGTCGGCAATGCAGCACTAGACCTGTACACGCAGGTAGACAGCGTAGTACAGTGCCTACGAAAGAAAGTCAGACAGCCACCTGGCCGGCGCAGTGCATCTGGGCGAGACGGATTCTGCTGCCGGAGCTATGAAAGCACCGGAGAGCACCGGAGGCGCGAGCGATGACGCTTCAGACACGAGACCTGTGGATGATGACCCTCGGCGTGCACAACGACTCCCCGCCGAGCACCCTCCAGCCCCCGCTTCCCGACGGGATGCATACGCGATGGTCGTTCGACACCGCTAAGGGATTCCCCTGGTACGGCTACTACCTGTTCCGCCGGCCAGCGATCCGCAAGGAGCGGGGGCGTGCCTGCCTGCGCCGACCGCTCTCGCAGTACAAACCCGGCCTGGTCGGGGCCGGGCAGGTGGCGCTAGGGTTCGGCGAGCTGAGCAGCGACGAGCCGTTCGTCTTCACCGACGACTTTCCCGCATCCGGAGTCGTCGAGGTGGACCTCGACGGGCGCTCATACGTGCGATACACCGCGACGACCGCCGCCCCCGTGTCCTGGGTTGAAGCGACCATCGGGTTCCGCAAGACCGGGCGGTCCGGCCGTGAGCGCACGTGCGTCGACTTTCGACGTGAACCGGGGGGTGCAGTCGAGAACCCTCTGTACCTCGAAGATGCGCGGTTTGCAGCGTTCGACGCGCGAGGCGATCTGCAGCCCGACGGACGTATCGTCACGATGAACGGGAACATCGGCTGGGATGCCGGGTTCCATGCCGAAGTGGCTTTACCGTGCCCGTCGAATTGGGTGCAGGTCGTGCTCGCTCACGGCGGACCGACATCCAAGGTCATCGCGTTCGACACTGACGGAAAAGTCGTCGGGTCGGCCGCGGATTCCGGTGCAGGTCCCGAGACCCTCACCCTCACCGGCTCCGGCATCGTTTCGGTGGTGATCGAGTCTCCACAGGACGAGACCATCGTGCTGCGGCTCTGCTGGAGCTGCCAAGGCGAGCGCGAGGGCGACGGCGACACGACTGCGATCCCGGTCGAAGCCCGGTTCGGCGGCATTCTGGTGGCTTCGGATACGGCTGTGGCCCATCCTGGCGACATCGTCACAGTACGGCTCACCGCCGACTCAGTCGACCAGGTGGACGTCGGGCCCGGGCCTGCTGCGCTGATCGACCTCTGCGTCGTCACCGTTCGCGAGGCCGCGCGTTCACGGGGCGCCCCCTGGGAAACCCTCGACAACTTCGACTACCCCCTGTGCCTCCCGGTCGCCAATGGCGACTACCCCTGCCCCAACGCGCCGGCCACCCGGGGCGGCGCCGAGGCACTGGCGCTGAATCGTGTCGTGTACGGGCCGCCCTCCGACTGGGCCGGAGCGCCGTTCAATTCCGTTCACGAGCGCCTCGACCGTCTCGTCGTCGGCGGTCCGCCACCGGGCGGCGACCCGATGGCCGCTCGCTCCGAACCCGTGCTGGGGTCGCCGACACCGCCGCCGGAGGTCGGAGGCGCGATCACGCAACAGCGCCAGCGACCCCTCGAACTGCTCCTCTTGGGTAGCCTGCAGCCCGCCATCGCGCAGATGCTCGGCCTCTACTGGTGGGACAAGTCCGCCGTGCCCGGCGAACACTACGACTACCTTTTGATCGCCGACCATGACGGTTCTCTCGGCGGGTCGGCCGCCACCGCGCTCGATTGGATCGAGAATGTGTGGAACTTCGCCGTCAACGACGGCTTCGTGGCCTTCGACCGGGTCGTCGGTGCGGCGGCGCCGCTCGACCCACCGACCGATTTACGGGCCTTCGCGCTGCCCGGCGCGACCGTGGCGCCCGATTCCGGCGGAGCTCCACTCGATGCCACGAACAATGCCGGGCTCACGTGGGATCGCAAGTTCACCAGCGGTGTGCTCCTGCCAGACGCACCGGTCATGTACCACGTTTGGCGCGCCGATCTGGGCGACACCGACGTTCCAGGAACTCCCGCCGACGCGGACTTTGATCCGCTCACCAAAAGTTCCCCTCTGCCCGTCGGAACGTCGATCATCAGCCCGCCGCAGACCCCGCAGCAGCCCGTGGACTGGCCGCAGTTTCCGTTGCACTACATCGACCGGGGGCGTCCCGACGGCTGGTACGCCTACCGGGTCAACGGCGTCGACATTTTCGGTCGGCACTCCGCGCACAGCGCGTCTGCAGACTGGCTTCAGTGGTCGCCGATGCCCGTGCCGCGGCCCTGGTACTACGTCGGCCCGCCGAGCGACACAGTGGTCGAGGCGGGACACATCCGGCTGCTCGACAAGCTGGCCCCACCTCCGCCGGCGGGTGTCGAGGCGTTCGCCCTCGATCCCGCCGACCCAACAGTTCAGCACGATGCGGCCTGGCAGGCGTGGCGAACGAGTTTGAGTCAGACCGAGAAGGAGACGGTCGTCGGCTTGAGAGTGCGCTGGCGGTGGGATGTGGCCCAGCAGCGACAAGCACCCGATACCCGTGAATTCCGGGTCTATTACGAGCCCGCGCCGCTCAACGCGGTGCGCGGACGGGTCACCAGCACGGCACCGGCCGGCGCGACGCAGACCGACGTCGTGACCGACATCCCGAACTCCGCTGCCGCCAACGCGTTCGTGGGTCTGTCGGCCCGTGTCGGTGCCCAATCGTTCAAGATCGTCTCAAGCGGTGCCGGGTCGCCCCTGAACTTCCGGGTCAAGAACATCGGGCCGACCGACAACATCCGCCCCCCCGAACGCACTCGCGTGTCCATCGAGTTGCCCGCGTCGCTGTCGGAGGACTTTTCGTCAGCACAGAGCTGGGGCGAACGGATGCTCGTGGTCGGCCTGGGCGAACACGTGCAGATCGACGGCGCAGGCAACCTGCAGTACGAAGTGCTTCTCCCTGTGGCGGGAAGTTCACATCGCGCGGGGCTCCCTCTGGTGACGACACTTGCCGAGCCGACCTCCGCCGGCGTCGTCGGAGTCACCGCGAGCGACGACAAGGTGCACACGCCCGACCACCGGGGTGATGCCCAGCGATTCGGCAACGAGAGTCGTATCGGCGGGCCGGCCACCGTGTTCCGCGTGCGGCGTGAGAAGCCGGCACCACCTCCGGTCCCACCCGACAGCGCCAAAGTCTGGGCGTCGATGGCGGACTACCACGGCAACTCGTTCTACACGTACCGCTGGATCCCGTCGCCTCACCTGAAGACCTTCGTCTATCGGGCCCTCGACGACGGCGTTTTCCACGCCGATTCGGCAGCGCGCCCACGCCCCGCCCTGCAGGCGACCGACCCGACGTATTTTCCCGACCCGACAGTCGAACCGGCCTGGAACCAGCTCAAACGTCAGCAGATCGCGGCCGAACTCAACACGCTGAACGGACTCGACCACGGCAATAAGGCGGCCGTGAGCGCTGCCTATCGGGCACTGTCGAACGACGGGTTGCGAGTGCTCGCGGCACTGCCCGGCACCGAGAAGGCGTTCGTGCAGCTGACGCCCCTCCCGCTCGACCCCGACGAACCCGACGGCGGGGCTCCGGATGGGTTGCGCTGGCGCCGCGTTGGGCCAGACGTCGAGGTGACGGCGTTGAGCCCCGGCCAGCGGGCGTATGTCGACCCGCTCGACGGCAAGGCGCGCAACCGGTATTTCTACCGCAGCGCCTACGTCGACGAGGTGCAGAACATCGGTCCGCTCGGCCTCTCCGGTCCGCCGGTGTGGCTTCCGGATGTCACGGCGCCGGTCCCGCCCCGGGTCTCGAAAGTGGCGTCGGGCGAGCGCTCGATCACGCTCGAGTGGACCTCGAACCGCGAGTCGGACCTTGCCGAGTACCGCGTCTACCGCACCTTCGACGAACCCTCGGCGCGGGACATCCGGTTGATGGATCTCGTACATTCCGTGGCGGTCGCGCCCGGGCCGCCGTCGATGCGACCGAAAACGGTGGGCTGGGTCGACGATCCGGTGCCAGGACTTCGCGACATCTGGTACCGGCTGGTCGCGGTCGATCGCATCGACCCCGACCCGAAAGGCGGCGGCGGAAACGTCTCCACCCCGTCTCCGGCGATGCGCGCCCGCGCCTTCGACGAGACGCCACCCGAGCCGCCGGCCTTCACGCTGGTCGAGTGGGTTCGCGTCGACGAGAGCGAAGTCGTGCACCCCTGGACCGATCCCGTCCCCACCGGGCAGACCTGGGTGCCTTCCGTGCGGCTCACGTGGCCGACGGCGGCCGAGATGCGGTT
>JBDTIM010000126.1:0-4651 GCA_039936355.1 Lacisediminihabitans sp.
CAGTTGAACTCTGCGGCACTCGACGGTTTCGCACAGGGCGAGCATGGCGTCGAGGTGGGCGCTCAGCCGCCTGCGGTGCTCGGCGTCGCCCTCTGACTGGTCGATCATCCGCCGCTGCTGCATCACATCGTGCAGTCCGTAGGCGAGCCAGGCGGTCGCGGGCAGGCCGTCGCGCCCGGCGCGGCCGGTCTCCTGGTAGTAGCCTTCGACCGATTTGGGTAGGTCGAGGTGGGCGACGAAACGTACGTCTGGCTTGTCGATGCCCATCCCGAACGCAATGGTGGCGACCATCACCATGCCGTCTTCGCGCAGGAACCGAGCCTGGTTTGCCGCCCGCACCCGCGCGTCGAGTCCGGCGTGATAGGGCAGGGCGGGGACGCCGCTCTGCACCAGGAACTCCGCAGTCTTCTCGACGGATGCCCGCGACAGGCAGTAGACGATACCCGCGTCCCCGGCGTGCTCGCTGCGCAACAGCTCAAGCAGTTGCTGCTGCGGCGAGTTCTTCGGCACGATGCGGTACTGGATGTTCGGCCGATCGAAGCTGGCAACGAAGTGCCTGGCCTGCCCGAGCTGCAGTCGCTTTTGGATCTCCTTGTGCGTCTGCTCGGTGGCGGTCGCGGTGAGGGCAATGCGCGGCACATCGGGCCACCGCTCGTGCAGCATCGACAGCTGCAGGTAATCTGGCCGAAAATCGTGACCCCACTGCGCGACGCAGTGCGCCTCGTCGATCGCGAACAGGGAGATTTTCCCCCGGTCGAGCAGGGCGGATGTTGACTCGATTTTGAGCCGCTCCGGCGCGAGATAAAGCAAATCGAGTTCACCCGCCAGAAACGCGGCCTCTACCTCTCGGCGCTGTGCGGCATCCTGCGTGGAGTTGAGGAACCCGGCGCGCGCGCCGACCGCGGTAAGGGCGTCGACCTGGTCCTGCATAAGGGCGATCAGTGGTGAGATGACTACCCCGGTGCCTTCGCGCACGAGCGCGGGAATCTGGTAGCAGAGCGACTTGCCGCCGCCGGTGGGCATGAGCACGAGTGCGTCACCGCCGCCGATGACGTGGTCGATGATCTCGGCCTGGTTGCCGCGGAATGCGTCATAGCCGAAGACCCGGTGCAGGGTGTCGAGGGCTGCGTTGCCCGCCGCGCGCGGCGCTTCTTGCGTGGTGGTAGTCATGGGCTCACAAGACCCTAACGCCCGGGGCCGACAACATTGCCTTGTCCGCTGAGAGCAGGGTCATCGCGTTGTCCCGCGCTTGAGCCACGAGCATCCGGTCAAAAGGATCATTATGCGACCAGTCGAGCGAGCCCGCCGTTGTAGCATGTTGCATCGTGATCGACAGATGTTCGAAGCCAAGCTCGGACGCGACTTCTGCGACGTCGTGGCCAAAGCGCAGCTTGCCAGAGCGCTTCTTGATCTCGACTTCCCACGCAGTCACCGCGCTCACGTAGACCACGTTTTCTGGGTTGAGCACCAGTTCCAACCATTCCGGTTTTACGTGAGAACTCATGTCGACCCACCACATGAACACGTGGGTATCGAGCAATACGCGGCTCACTCGCGCGTGCCGAACAGTCGCTCGAGTTCTTCGTCCGGCGCAAACCAGTCGATGCTCGCCAGTGACTCTTTCTCTTCATCGGTGAGACCAATATCGATCGACCCGGGAAGTGGCCGCTGCTTCGGCGGCTCGACCGCGATCAGCCGGAACCGCGGCTTGCCGTGCTTCGTGACGACGATCTCTTCGCCAGCCGCTGCGCGCTCGCCGAGCTCAGAAAGGTGCGTCTTGGCATCGTAGAGGCTCACCCTCGTGGCATCTGGGGCAGGCTCAGTCATCCATCAATTATCCCATAATTTGGTCATTTTGACCAAAAATTATTCACAACGATAGGGAGGAATCTTCACACCTCCAGCGCATACACTCGGCAACGTGTAATTTCGCCAAGCCGTGGCTCACGGCCCAAGTAATCCCAGCGGTACTACCCACACCCCATCCGGTCTCTGGTAGGCATACCCGTTCATCGTTAGAACGACCAACGCCGCGGGAGCATTCGCAACTCGAGTGTCGCGAAGCTTGACTAAGTTCGCGGCCGCTTCATCCACGCGAGGAGCACCCATTTTGACTTCAAAGGCTATCCACTCGCCCGTCGGCTTAGAAACGACGATGTCGGCCTCGAGATCACCGGAACTCTCCCGATAGTGGGAGACGCTCGCATCCATGAGCTCGGAATAGACGCGAAGGTCTCGCACAGCCAGGTGTTCGAAGAGATAGCCCATGGTGTTGAGGTCAGCGAGGAGCCCTTCGGCGTTGACCCGCATGAGCGCAACCGCCAACGAAGGATCTGTGAAATATCTCTTGGCCGTCTTCACCAAACGAGAACGCGAACGAAGTGCTGGCGACCATGCGGGTAGATCCTCGATGAGCATCAGCCGTTCTGCTACGGCTCGATACCGTTCTACGGTCTGAATGCTCACCGAAGACGCAGGATCATCGCCGCCGAAAGCTCGCTGTGCAATGGTGGTGAGCGGTGCAGAGTTCGCGGTCATCTGCGCGTATGACAGAAAGAATCGGCTCATTGCTTCAGGATTTCGCACAGCACCATCGGCCGAGGGGATATCGGCGTAGAACGAATTCTCGATGTAAGCAATCGCATACCGCTCTGCCGACGCAAGCGGTGCGTTGAGCATCGCAGGCCATCCACCGCGAACTATAGCCTGGGCATAGTCCTGCACTGAGTGCTCGCTCTCGCCCGTCGCATCCTGCGTCTTGTCAAATAGCGCACTTAATGAGACAGCGCCAGAAGAAAATCCGAGTTCGAAAAGACTCATCGTTCGCATGCGCAGTCGCGCAATTCTTCCCGTACCCGAATGCACGTGCGCATTGTCGGCAGGAACGGCTGAACCAGTCAAGATGAACTGACCCGGCAATCCCCCACTATCGTCCACAGCGCGTCTCACGTGATCCCACAACCGAGGAGAAACCTGCCACTCGTCGATGAGTCGGGGCTGGTCACCACGCAATAGAAGTTCTGGCTGGACTTCTGACAATCGTCTTGCGTTCTCATCCGTATCAAGACGAACCACGCTTGCAGCACGTTCAGAAGCTGTAACAGTCTTGCCACACGACCTGGGGCCATCAATCAAAACAGCCCCGAAGACACCAAGATCCCTGGAAAGCAGGCTATCGATGAGACGAGGCCAATAGCTTCGCACCACTACGCCTCTCTAAGTCAGATGTCGTACTTTTAGGATTGCAACGATTCTAATATATGGATTGCAACTACTTTGATTGAGCTTGCGCTAACGTTCTCCCACCCTGCCGTGCGATCCTGCTTTGAACACAACTGCGTTCTGCCCTAGGTTGCGAATACTCGTCGTTTGCAACGCCGCCACCCCTGTGACGAACCAAGCTTCCCCTGCACTCGGGGGAACACTTATGACACTCCCTGTCACCAAACAAACCGTGTGGATCATCCCCGCGCTGGCGGGGAACACTCCTTCTGATCAGGAACTTTCTTTCGAAAGCCTGACAATTAGATCACTATATCGGCTGGCACGCAGAGCTATCACGGCAAACTCAAACTGTCACAGCACGGATCAATATAGTGACGGTCTCATTGCATCGGCGTATCACCGCAATTGCCTCCAGGCTCGGCGAGAGACAACACAAAACGCAGTGGTCTACCCAAGCTAAGACGCTCCAATCGGGCCAGCTGTGTCGAATCCCTGCGGGAGACCGCTATCCTGCCTGTATTCACGTTCAGGTCTCGATACGACTGCTCCTTCGCCGCGGTCTACTCAACCAGCCTCAGGCGGCGCGGTCGTAGGCCTCGCGCAACCAGGCGAGGAGTTCTGCGTCCAGCTCTGCGGCATCCGTAATTCGCACTCGATGGGTAACCATGCTGTTCCACGAGCCGGCGGGGGTGAGGCGCGCGGTGGGCTCGTCGCCCTTGAGCTTGAGGCCAACATCCATGCGCGCGGCCGTGGTGTAGACGACGGCGAACTTTCGCCTGCCGCGAAGCAGACTGAGGTAGGTGTCGGTTGATTCCACCGAGACATCCTGGCCGAACTTTTCGACGCGGGCCAGCAGGTCATTCCACGGCGTCTGCCACACGGACTTGCCACCCACAAACCGAGCTGCGATGCGCTCTTCGTTGCTCGAGCGCGGCTGCAGAGTGTCTTTCAAGATGCCAAAGATCGCCATGGCGTGACCGGATCCCAAGTCAAAGTCCTCCTTCAGCCAGGCGAGAATCGGAGTCGCCTTCATCCCCTCGACGAGGATGCCCTTCTCCTTAGCGAGCGCGATGAAGTCCTCGGGGGATTTACCGGTCTTTGCCTTGATCGAGTCAAGGTATGCCTGAAACGTCATCGTTGCTCCTCACGCGTGGTTCGTATGAGAGTAGCTAATTGCACGAGGTCTCGATACGCGGGCTCCTTCGTCGCGCGCTACTCGACCCGCCTGACTTGATAGAACAGACCCCGTCGTCGGAGATCGCGCCGAAGGCGGGGGCGTGGTGGGCCTCTTGGCGCGCTGGAGCTATGGGGAGCGCGGAGCGATCCTGCGACGCCAGCGCCGACTGAGCTGGGCCCACGCCGCCGGTTCCGAACGATGCGCCAGCATCGGGCGGCCGTGCCGGTGGGGAGCAAAGGAGGTAGAGCC
>JBDTIM010000127.1:0-14849 GCA_039936355.1 Lacisediminihabitans sp.
ACAGTTACGGCATCCCGGGCGTGTTTGGCCAGCTGATCTTTCCCTACCGCCGCGAACGCGGTCATCGAGCGGTATCGCGATTGTTACCGTTTCGTTGCTGTGCGCATCCTGAATGTGTCGATCCGGCACCCGAATCAGTCGAGCAGCAGTGCGGGCTCTTCAATCACGCTCGCGACATCCGCCAGGAAGCGGCTGGCGACATCCCCATCAACTACGCGGTGGTCGAAGCTCGCGCAAAGCGTCGTCACGGAGCGCACCCGAACTTCACCGTCGACCACCCACGGCTTCGGCTTGATCGTGCCGAGGGCGACGATCGCGACCTCACCAGGGTTCAGAATGGGTGTTCCGCTGTCCATGCCGAAGACGCCGATATTGGTCACTGTGATCGTGCCGCCGGACATGTCGATTGGCGAGGTCTTGCCCTCCCGCGCGGTGAGGGTGAGATCCCCAATAGCGATGGCGAGGTCGCGCAGCGAAAGTTCCTGCGCCTCCTTGATGTTCGGGACGAGCAAGCCCCTGGGGGTCGCCGCCGCGATCCCGAAATTCACAAAGTGTTTGACGATGATCTCCTCGTCGGTCCACTGCGCATTGGTCGTCGGGTTGCGCCGCACCGCCCACATCATTGCCTTGGCCATGATCAGCAGCGGAGAGACTTTCACGCCGGCGAAATCGGGGGAGGTCTTCAAACGCTTGACAAACTCCATCGTGCGGGTCGCATCGACATCGACGAATAGGCTGACGTGCGGTGCAGAGAACGCGCTTGACACCATGGCCGTCGCGATCGCCTTCCGCACGCCCTTGACCGGGATTCGCTCTTCTCGGTCGGAGGACCACTCCGGGGTTTCGATGTTGCGGAACAGGCTCGCCTGAGATGCGGAGCGGATGACGTCGTCCCGCGTGACCTCTCCGCTGAGGCCAGTCGCCTCCACGTCGCCGAGCACCACTCCGAGATCCTTCGCAAGCTTGCGGATCGGGGGTTTGGCGATGACACTCGACGACGCCACGGGCGCGGAAGTGCGCACGGGAGCCGCATCCGAAACCCTGCCACGGCTGCGCCTCGAAGCCACCTGCCCCTTGAGTCCGTACCCCACGAGAACAGCCCCGGATTCTGCGGGCTCAGGTTCCGTCGCAATGCTGTCTGCTGTGTCTGCGACCGCACCGCGCGCCTCATCGTCTGGAGTCATGGTGGCCGGAGCATTCGCATCCGACGAAACAGTGATGATGGGAGTGCCGACTTCGACGGTCTGGCCCTCCTCGACCAGCAGCGCGGTCACGACCCCGGCGAAAGGCGACGGCAGCTCAACCAGCGACTTCGCCGTCTCGATCTCGACCAGTACCTGATTGACCGTCACG
Source organism: Lacisediminihabitans sp. (assembly GCA_039936355.1). GTDB lineage: Bacteria > Actinomycetota > Actinomycetes > Actinomycetales > Microbacteriaceae > Parafrigoribacterium_A. Next base: position 1,354 of record JBDTIM010000127.1, read on the forward strand.
GTGTCGCCTGCCTTCACTTTCCAGGCAACGATTTCCGCCTCGGTGAGACCTTCGCCGACGTCCGGAAGTGGGAAGTCCGAGGTGCTCATGATGCGCTCCTTCGCTATGGTTGGTGCGTTAACGGTTTAGGTCGAAAAATACAGCATGCCCACTGTGTCTGTTAGCTACTGTGCCTGTCAGATACACGAGGTTCTATTTAGTAGGCGAGTGCCCTGTCGACTGCCTCAAGCACGCGGTCGGCATCGGGAAGATAGGTGGATTCGAGCTTCGCTGGGGGGAACGGCGTATCGAACGCGTTTACCCTCAGCACCGGGGCCTCGAGCGAGTAGAAGGCACGCTCCGCCACGGTAGCGGCGATCTCGGACGTGAGGCTCGCAAATCCGGGTGCTTCGGATGCGACGATCAGTCGCCCGGTCTTCTGCACCGACTCAAGAATGGGTGCGTAGTCGATCGGGGAAAGTGAGCGCAGGTCGACGACCTCCACGCTCGTGCCCTCCGCCTCAGCAAGCTCAGCCGCCTGCAGGAGCACTGTCACCATGGCACCATGGCCGACGACCGTCACGTGGCTTCCGACGCGGGCAATCCTGCTGGCGTGGAGCGGAACTTCGCTGGCCACACGATTGACTGGTCCCTTGTTCCAGTATCGGCTCTTTGGCTCGAAGAACAACACGGGATCGTTCGAGGCAATCGCCTCCTGGATCATCCAGTACGCATCATTTGCCGTACTCGGACTCACAACACGCAACCCTGGGGTGTGCGCAAAGTACGCCTCGGGGCTTTCCTGGTGGTGTTCCACGGCACCGATGTGCCCGCCGTAGGGAACCCGGATGACGACCGGCATGTGCACCTGGCCCTCGTGCCGACTGGTCATCTTGGCCAATTGAGTGGTGATCTGGTCGAACGCGGGGAAGATGAATCCGTCGAACTGAATCTCACACACGGGCCGGTACCCGCGCAGCGCCAGCCCGATCGCCGTCCCTACAATGCCGGATTCGGCAAGTGGAGTGTCGAAGACTCGGTTGGTGCCGAACTCTGCCTGCAAACCCTCTGTGACCCTGAACACTCCGCCAAGCGGGCCGATGTCCTCACCCATGAGGAGGACCTTGCGGTCGTCGCCGAGTGCTTTCCTTAGACCGGCGGTGAGCGCCTTGGCCAGGGGAAGCTCTTCCATCGCCGCGCTCATACTCCCGCTCCGAACGACGCCTCATAGTCGCCGAGCCACTGCTTTTGCACGTCCATTACGGGATGCGGTTCAGAGTAGACGTTGTCAAAAATCAGATCTGCGGATGGCGGACCCAGTTCCACGGTTCGCTTGCGCACGTCGGCGGCGAAGTCCTCGGCCTCGGCCGCAAGCTCCACAAAGAAGCTGTCACTCTCGCCGCGCGAGCGAAGCCACGCCTCGAATCGCGCGATCGGGTCGCGGGCGATCCACGAATTCAACTCCTCGTTCTGGCGGTACTTCGTGGGGTCGTCACTGGTCGTGTGTGCTCCGATCCGGTACGTCATCGCCTCGATAAAACGGGGGCCACCGCCGGCTCTGGTTTCATCGAGGTACTTGCGGCTGACCGCATAGCTGGCAAGGACGTCGTTGCCATCAACCCTGGTGCTCGGCACGCCGAAACCCTCCGCGCGCAGGTACAGCGGGGTGCGGGACTGCACGCTCACCGGCACCGAGATCGCCCAATGGTTGTTCTGCAGGAAGAAGAGCTGGGGCGTCTGGAAGCTGGCCGCATAGACGAGTGCCTCGCTGACATCCCCCTGGCTGGTTGCGCCGTCACCGAAATAGACCACGACAGCTTCGTCGGTTTCGGGGTTTCCGGTTGCACTCGCACCGTCGAAAGCAATTCCCATCGCATAGCCGGTGGAATGGAGACTCTGCGAACCGAGGACCAGCGTGTACAGGTGGAAATTGCCGCACTCTGCTGGATTCCAGCCGCCGTTAGTGACGCCCCGCATCAGTCGGACGATGTCGACCGCATCGACGCCACGAACCAGACCGACTGCATGCTCACGGTATGACGGGAAAACGTGATCCTGCGGCCGCATTGCGTGGGCGGAGCCGACCTGAGCTGCTTCCTGCCCCTGGCTCGGCGGCCACAGGGCGAGCTGGCCCTGGCGTTGTAGGTTCGTTGCTTCCAGATCGAAGCGGCGGGTGATGACCATGTCGCGGTGAAACTGGCGCAGCTGATCATCGCTGAGAGCCTCGATGTATGGCAGGTACTGCTCCGCTGTGGCTCCGGTCTGCAGCACTCCCTCGGGGGAGAGCAGTTGCACGGTCGGTGAAGTTTCTGCCACGGTGGCCTCGCCGTCCTGTCTGAGTCAGTGCCGTACGCCGGGTGTGGCGGATGCAGAATGTGATGTCGTGATCGGCACCAAGGTTCTAATCTAGCCGCGTGCTCCGGGCCATACTTGGTAGGTCGCGCACAACCTCTGCCGCCGCCCTTAGGAGTTTATCGACAGACTGCGCTTCGCCAATGGAGATTCGGATACCGTCTGCGCCAAGCGGGCGCCCCACGATTCCGTAGGCGGCGAACACCTCTGCGGCGTGCTCCGTTGCCTCGCCCGTCTCAAGCCAAACGAAGTTTCCCTGCGGCTTCGGTACGTGCCAGCCCTGGTCGATGAGGGACTGCCAGACAAGGTCGCGGAGCGTGGTGATCCGCGCGACCCTCGCGAGAAGTGCTTCCTCATGGTCGAGCGAGACGAGCGCCGCATGCTGGGCGGGAGTGGTCACCGACAGGGGAATTGCGGTAGCCCTGGCCGCGTCCAGAATGTAGCTCGCGCCGACCGCGTAGCCAATGCGAAGCCCGGCGAGACCGTAGGCCTTGGAAAACGTGCGCAGGATGACGACGTTGGGGTAGCGGCGCAGGATGTCTTCCCCCTTGACGGCCACGTCATCCGTCACGAACTCGCCGTAGGCCTCGTCAAGGAGGACGAGCACGCTCGAAGGCACACTGGCCATGAAGGCATCGAATTCGTCGGTTGTGACGATCGTGCTGGTTGGGTTGTTGGGGGTGCACACGATGACCACCCTGGTGCGTTCGGTGATCGCGGCCGCCATTGCAGGTAGGTCGTGCCGTCCGTCCGGCAGTACGGGAACCTGCACACTCGTGGCGCCGGCCACCGTTACCAGGCCAGGGTATGCCTCAAAGGAACGCCAAGCGTAAACGATCTCGTCACCCGGACCCGCGGCTGCCTGGATGAGTTGCGCAATGATCGCTACAGACCCCGCTCCGACGTGGATCTGGTCGATACCGACCGAGAACCGTTCCGCTAGGCGCTCCCGGAGGTGGATCGCTGCAGCATCCGGATAGCGGTTAATGCCACTGGCATGCGCGAGCGCTGCCAGCACCTCGGGCAACGGTTCGAACGGGTTCTCGTTCGAGGAGAGTTTGAAAGCGTCGTCTGCCGCCGGGCGGCCCTGCCGATACGCGGTGAGCGCCGTGATGTCCGGCCGAAGCCTGACCTGGGGTGCATCCGAATCGTTCACCCCCTCAGCCTACGGCGGGTGAGGTGTGTGCTGTCGGGGCCACGGCGGGTGCCTCGCTGGATTGCTCGTACCTTCCACCGACGACCGGCGCACCTAATTGCCAGTCAGTGAGGGCACAGGGCATAGTTATGCAATGACAAGATTCCTCGTTCGTCTGATCATTAACGCGATTGCCCTGTGGTTGACCACGTTCTTTGTGGAAGGTGTGAAGGTCAAGCCGTTCGGATCGGGAGACACTCTCGCCTGGGTCTTGACCTACCTCCTGATCGCGCTGGTCTTCGGCATTGTCAACGGCCTGATCGGCAACCTGATTCGCATTGTCGCGTTCCCCCTGTACATCCTCACGCTGGGCCTGATCGCCCTCGTCGTCAACGGACTGCTGTTGCTGCTGGTGAGCGGGATAACCTCGCTCCTGGGCTTCGGTCTCTACGTTTCCGGATTCTGGTGGGGCGTCCTGGGCGCCTTGGTGCTTGCGCTCCTGAGCTGGCTGATCGGCATACTGTTGCGCCCGGTGATCGGTCGCAAGTAGACCGAACCCGAGTCACTACCGCGTCCTGACGGCGTGGAAGTAGCTGGTCTGCACAGTCGTCATCCCGCTGGAGAACTGATGCAGGGTGTCTCGGGCGGCAACCAGGCGCTGTTCGTCCGACGCATCGGCAAGGCGAGCGGTCTCGCGATAGTTGGACAGCTCGTGTGCGGGGAAGAAGGCGTCACCGGCATCCGTCTGACCGGCGTAGACATTTCTCGTGACCAACAGCGGGTCGGATGACTTCCACATTCCGCCCGTCGCCGGAACCAGGTCGTCCGCGTGTTCGATGGCGACATATGGAACGTCGTGTGGCACCTCAACCTGCCCGGCCGGTCCACCGAGTGTGAATAGACCCTTCGTGTCGTACTCGCCGGTCGAGGCGAGCGTTGCAGCAAGTAGCCCACCCTGCGAGTAACCGTTGAAAGTCACCGGAGACTACGCGTCGATTCCGGCCTGCACCATCGCCTGTTTCGTCGCCGCAAGCGACCCAGCAGTACCTCCGGCAACGGCCGTCAGGTTGCTGGTCATGTCCCACGGTTCGCTGCCGGCAACGACGGAGCCGTCGATGGTGCCTCCCAGATACACCTCAAAGCGGTCGGGCTGCCCTGGTTCCGAATATCGGTCGATGCGGATCTGGTCTCTACCCGTCGGAATCCGCTTCGCCCGATCCTCAAAGCCCGTTGGCGGGGGCGGCCCCTCCTTGACGGATTCGGCGGTCACCGAAATCGGCGTCTCCCGCAGTAACCCGACGGAGCTTGCAACTCCGACCACAACCGCGGCCGAGCTGCCAACACCGAGGATGCCGAGACCCTCATCCCCGAGAAGCTGCCCGAGGGGTTCCGGCAACCTGATAAGCCCTTCCCCAAAGTCGTCGGAGCTCGACACGGCCAGGCGCACGAAGTCGACGAACCGCGGATCGCGCAGCATCCGCTTGTTGTCCTTCATCCATTTCCCGATCACTTTCTTGCGCTCCGCCTCCGGGGTGAGCGTGTAGCCGACGGCTGCGCCGCCGCCAACGGCGAGACCTCCTGCCAGGATCGCCGGCAGGAGGAACGTTCCGACAACCGGCAGCCACAGGCCAAGCTGATAGGCCAGTATCGAGCTCATCTCCTGAGCGACTCGGCCGGCGAATGCGTCGGCATCCCCGTATGCCGCCGCGGCGGCCGCGAGCCCAGAAGCCAGGAACTCGGCGCGATCCCGTGCCGAACGGGCCGACCCCCGCGCCTCGTCGATCGCCTGCTCGGCACGCATTGAGCTGAGCGGGGCATCGACAGTGCGCAGGCGTGCGGTGGTTATTCGGTTGTCGATCGAGTGCAGCCGGCCGAGGCAGGCATCCAGTTCCATCGCGAGCGTTCGCAGGTGCTGCTGCTGGGAGAGCAGCTCGGCCGTGGCGACCTCGGTCGATCCGCCTCCCGAAATAACGAGGTCATCCGACACGGCTGCCCAGGGTGTCGGCCGCTCGCTGGGTCTGTCGCAGAGCCGATGAGAGTTGCTCGTGCAGCCGCGCGAGTTCGGAGGCGAGCTCGTCGAGCTTTATCCCGTAGAAGAAATGCGCGAAACCGCGCCAACCCGTATCGGATTGACGGGGGAGAAGAGCGCGGGCGTCTGTGAGCCGGGCGAGCACCACGCTCAGTTCCCGCGCCTGCACCTCGAGTAGCCGGCGGAGCTCAATCGCTGCGCTATCCGGACCCGTCACCACGCCCGTTCCGTACATGCCGCCCCTTCCGTCAGACGCCAATTCTGGCCTCGCCATCGGCAAGCACATCCATCTGCAACGCGTTCAGCGGAGCAGTGACTCACGAATCATCGTGTGCAGGAGAGGTGGCGGTTGCCTTCTTGAGGTGTCAGGAGATCTGTTCCCATCAGGATCCGATGGCGCCGTTGCCGCAAACTGCGGGACAATGAACCATGAGCTTCGACCGCACACTCGACGAGTCGGCGTTGTTCAGAATCTGTTTCGTGTGCACAGGCAATATTTGCCGCTCGCCCATGGCCGAGGTGGTGTTTCGTGCCATCGTGAAACGCGCAGGATTCGACGGCAAGGTCACCGTGATTTCCGCCGGAACAGGAGACTGGCATGTCGGTGAGCGCTCGGACGAGCGCACCCTCACGGCTCTCACAGCCCGCGGCTACGATGGTTCCCGCCACCGCGCAAAGCAGTTCGACACCGAATGGTTCGATAACCTCGACCTGGTGGTGGTGTTTGACAGAAGCCAGGAGCGAATTATTCGCGCCTGGGCGAACACCGAGGATGACCGGAGCAAGGTGCGGTTGCTGCTCAGTTTTGATTCCGATCAGGCCGCGCAGGTGGACGTCCCGGATCCGTACTATTCGGATGCGGCCATGTTCGACACGGTGCTCGGGATGATCGAGAAATCCAGCGTGGCCCTCTTCCGCCAAATTGAACCAGGAATCCGAAGGGTGGCTTCATGAGCCCACTGCCAGAACAACCACTGAGTCCACTCGACGGTCGTTACCGTGCCGCTGTCAGCTCCCTTGGCGAGTACCTTTCTGAGGCCGGACTGAACCGCGCCCGCGTGCAGGTTGAGGTGGAGTGGCTGATCTACCTCACCGATCACGAGCTTTTCGGCTCGAGCCGACTCTCGGGCGAGCAGATATCGTCGCTGCGAGCACTCATCCCCCGCTTCGGCCAGGACGACATTGACGAGCTCGCCGAGCTCGAGGCAACAACGCGGCACGACGTGAAGGCCGTCGAGTACTACGTGCGTGCACGCCTCGACACGCTGGGACTTGGCCGGGTGGCCGAGCTCACCCATTTCGCCTGCACGAGCGAAGACATCAACAACCTCTCCTATGCGCTCACTGTGCGCGACGCTATGCGGGAAGTGTGGATGCCGAAGCTCGACGAAGTTATCCAGGCACTCGCCGTGCGAGCCATCAATCATCGAGCCGACGCCATGCTCGCGCACACCCATGGGCAGCCTGCGACCCCAACAACTGTCGGAAAGGAGTTCGCCGTATTCGTTTCGCGTCTGAAGCGGCTCCAGGGCCAGCTCACCCAGACCGAGTATCTCGGCAAATTCAGCGGAGCGACCGGGACCTTCGCTGCGCACGTCGCCGCGGATCCCACCCAGAACTGGCCCGCGATCTCGAAGGAATTTGTCTCCTCACTCGGACTCAGCTGGAATCCGCTCACCACCCAGATCGAACCGCACGACTGGCAGGCCGAGCTGTACCAGAAGGTCAGCCACGTCAATCGAGTCCTGCACAACCTGTGCACGGATGTTTGGACCTACATTTCAATGGGCTACTTCACCCAGATCCCGCAGGCGGGCGCGACCGGCTCATCCACCATGCCTCACAAGGTCAACCCCATTCGTTTCGAGAACGCGGAAGCGAATCTCGAGCTCTCGAGCGCACTGCTTGACTCTCTAGCGAACACCCTGGTGACTTCTCGGTTGCAGCGTGATCTGACCGACTCGACCACGCAGCGCAACATCGGCGTGGCCTTCGGACACTCAGTGCTCGCGCTCGATAACATCCTCCGCGGTCTCAGCGAGGTCGCAGTCAACCGCAGTGCACTCGCCGCCGATCTCGACTCCAACTGGGAGGTGCTTGGCGAGGCGATCCAAACGGTGATCCGCGCGGAGGTGTCCGCCGGCCGCAGTTCGATAACCGACCCTTACTCGATGCTCAAGGAACTCACCCGCGGAAAACACGTTGGGCAGGCCGAGCTGGTGGCATTCGTGAGCGGCCTCGACATCGGGAACGAGGCGAAGGAGCGACTGATCGCACTCACCCCGGCCAGCTATATCGGGCTCGCCAGTGACCTCGTGGAATACGCGGAGTAGCGCGCCGAAGCGCGACTACAGGTGCGCGTCGCGGTCCTGATCGCGCAGGTCGAGCTTCTCGGCGTCATCCGCCTTCATGGACAGTGTGAGCAACGCGAGCGTCATGAGCGTGACGATAAAAGTAATTCCGAAAAACACCAGTGCCAGAATCGGCTCTCGCGTCGTAGCCAGAACAATGAGCCCGATGAATAACGCGGCAACACCGGCAAGGATGAGGTACTCGAGGGGGCGAAGGCGGTCCCTGCGGCTCGGAGCGTTCATGCGGCGGTGCCGCCTTTCGTCTGGATATCACTTCTCGATGCACCGGCGGGCGTACTTCCCGCACGGACCGATTGGGTTCCCCACTTTGCCGAAAACCCGGCGATGAGGAGATAGACAGCAAGTATTGCGGCATAAGCACCGAGAATGCCGACAGCGACAACCGACGCGTCAAGCACGCCGGTGGCACCCTCGGCGGTGCGAATGCTCTGGTGGAGCCCCGGCGGAACAAGCAAAAGGGCGATGGCAGTGAGGATCGTGAGCACCCCAGCAACCAGCCAATCCCCGGATGCGACGAAGCGGCGCCTGGTGCGCAACCCGCAGTACAACTCCAGAAATCCCGTGATGAGCGCAAACGCGGTCACCAGCAGAAAGAACATGGCAATTCCACCATCGTGCAACAGCAGCGCGAAGATGCCGATAGCGACCGAGACAGCACCCTGGGCGACCAGGAAGGGGCGAACGCTGCTGCCGGCGAGTCGCAGCCAGCAGTGCACTGCGTAAATGAGCCCGCCCACCACTGCGAATATTCCGAAGCTGAGTAGCCCAAACCGAGCCGAGTGATCGGCCACGAAGGTGATGACCAGACCGAGAGCGGCGGCAGGCACCGCACGGACGATCGGCACGGGCCAGTACGCAGAACGTTGCGCGGCATTGTCCTGCAAAACGGACACGTGGCCTCGCTTCCGGGTGAATGGCACCGGGCGACCACCGCGCGGCGAAGAGCAAAGGCCAGTTTACGCTGGTGCGCTGACGCAGCACGGGCCAGTTGGGGACTCGACGCCACCAACTGGCATAACCTTGGCGACATGACAGGTGCTCCGCCAGCGCAAACCCCGCCTTCCGTGGGAATCTCGCTGACCAGCATCCATCGTTATCTCGTGAAGTCATGCCGCGGCCAGTCCGTGCCCAGCGCTCTGGTCGAGCCGTGGGGCCTCGCGGGCGACCGACGATGGATGCTCGTTGACAACAAGGGCGCCGAGGTTACCGCCCGCCAGTACCCGCGCTTGCTGCTTGTCACACCGAGCTACACGAGCGATGGTCTGGTCTTGGAGCGCAGAGATTCCGCGGCTCTGCGCGTCCCCATCCCCTCTGGTCTGGGCCTCGTCCCCGTCACCATCTGGAAGAACCCAGTCAACGCCACCCCTGCCACGGACGAGGCCAACGTGTGGTTCAGCGACATCGTCGGATTCCCGGTGCGACTGGTGTATCTCGATGACCCAACGCGCCGCGCCGCCAACCCAAAGTACGCACGAGACGGTGACGTGGTGTCGTTTGCTGACGCGTTCCCACTGACCCTGACGAATGAGGCGTCCCTTGCCGAACTCAACTCCTGGATCCCAGAATCGTCGACCAAGAGCCCCCTTCTGATGTCCCGCTTTCGACCAAGCGTCGTCATCACAGGCGCGCCGGCCTGGGATGAGGATGCCTGGCGCAGGCTTCGCATCGGAGACGCGATCTTTCGCTCCGTGAAGGCTAGTGCCCGCTGCGTACTCACCACCATCGACCCAGACACCGCTGCCAAGGGGAAGGAACCCCTTGCCACCCTCGCGAAGCATCGTAAATGGGCAGGCAAGACCTGGTTTGCCATCAATCTTGTTCCGGATAACCCGGGCGCCGTCATCCGCATCGGCGACGAAGTTGAGGTGCTTGAACGGGCCTCCTCCTCCGAACCACAGCGCTGACGGCAGTTGGAGTCGGTTTAGGCGGGAGCCATGTCTTGGAAGCGCGAGAAGTGACCCTGGAAAGCGACCGTGATCGTGCGGGTCGGCCCGTTCCTGTGCTTTGCGACGATGAAGTCCGCCTCGCCCGCGCGCGGGTTGTCTTTCTCGTAGGCACTCTCGCGGTGCAGCAGAATTACCATGTCGGCGTCCTGCTCAAGAGATCCGGACTCACGAAGATCCGACAGGGCCGGCATCTTGTCCGTGCGCTGTTCAGGGCCACGGTTGAGCTGTGACAGTGCGATGACAGGCACCTGCAGCTCCTTCGCGAGTAGCTTGAGTGCGCGGGAGAACTCGCTCACCTCCTGCTGACGCGACTCGACCCGCTTGCCCGAGGTCATCAGCTGCAGGTAGTCGATGATGACCATCTTCAGCCCAACTTTCTGCTTGAGCCTCCTGCACTTCGCGCGAATCTCGACCAGGGTCATGTTGGGACTGTCGTCGATGTAGAGCGGTGCATCGTTGATCCGGCCGCGGGTCGAGGCAATGGTCGTCCAGTCGCGGGTGTCGACGGTTCCCTTACGCATGTTCTGCAGAGGAACGGACGCCTCGGCGGAAAGCAGGCGCATCGCGATCTCGCTGCGCCCCATCTCGAGCGAAAAGATGATCGACGGCATGTCGTGCTTGATGGATGCCGCCCGCGCAAAGTCGAGGGCAAGCGTCGACTTACCCAGGGCGGGTCGCGCTGCCACGATGATCAACTGACCGGGGTGCAACCCGTTGGTGAGTTCATCGAGCTCGGCGAAGCCGGTGGGGACACCGGTCATCGACCCGTCGCGCCCCTTGGCAGCTTCGATCTCGTCGATGGCGGTGGTCACCGCGACGGTGAGTGGCACGAAGTCTTCCGCTTCTACCCCGCCGGTAACCCCATAAATCTCGGCCTGCGCATTGTTGACCAGGTCGACGACCTCGCCCTCGCTGGCATAGCCCATCTGTACTATTCGTGTGCCCGCCTCGACGAGCCGGCGAAGGACAGCCTTTTCGGCCACAATCGAGGAGTAATACCCGGCGTTGGCCGCAGTGGGCACCAACCCGGTAAGCGTGTGCAGGTACTCAGCACCGCCGGCCCGGGCAATTTCACCGCTCTTGACCAACTCGTCGGTGACGGCGATGACATCTGTGGGCTCACCATGCGAATAGAGCGACAGAATCGCGTCGAAGATGATCTCGTGCTTGGGGATGTAGAAATCGATGGCCCGAACGGTCTCGACAACGTCGGCGACAGCATCCTTGCTGAGGAGCATGCCGCCGATGGCGCTCTGCTCTGCCAACAAATCGTGCGGGGGAGTGCGGTCCGAGGCGCGCTGGTCGGACTGCCTCTGGTCACCGGCCAAACCCAAGTGGGCAATCGACATCGCACGCCTCCTGACTTCTTTGTACGGATAGCCGCCGACATCGGGTAAAAAGTGCACGAAAGATACAGCCGTGCCACGACGCGCAGGCACTGCGAAAGGCTTGGGTTTGATGCGCGCTGTTACACACTAGGAAGACAACGGGATCAAGACAACTTGCCCTGTGCACAATCCTGTGGAATCTAGGCGCGAAACGCCGAGCGTTGTGTGAGCAAGCTGTGGAAACTCCTGTGAGTAACTTATGGATATTGGAGACTAACCAGCTTCTGATCAGGTATTTTGCAAAAAGTCCCCTGTGTGTAAAAACATGTTTAGAGTCGCAGTTGAGGGTTTAGCTCATCCTTACCGAACTGTGTACAAGAGCATGGAAATTGCCAACAAAAAAACACTGGCGACGAGCTTTCGCTCGCCGCCAGTGCGCAGTACAGTCGTCGCTATTTTGCTGCTGAAACCACGATCGTAATTGTCGCAACCAGGTCGTCGCGGAGACGAACGGTCGCCTCGTGCTGCCCGGTCGCTTTGATGGGCGACGTGATCTCGATCTTTCGCTTGTCTACGGAGCCGAGGCCCGCCGCGGCAACCGCGTCAGCGACATCCGAAGTCTTGACGGAACCAAAGAGTCGCCCGCCCTGGCCGGCCTTGACGGTCAGCTTGACGAGATTCGCTTCGAGCTTCGCCTTGAGGTCCTGTGCCTCTTCAAGCGTGGCGTGCTCGCGAGCGACGCGAGCAGCCTTGATGGAATCGATCTGCTTCTCGCCACCGCGAGTCCACGCCACGGCAAAGCCCTGGGGGATGAGGTAGTTGCGAGCGAAACCGTTCTTGACGTCAATGACGTCTCCGGGGCACCGAGACCGGTGACCTCGTGCGTGAGGATCAATTTAGACATGTGATGGCTCCTTAACGGCCTGAGCCGGCATAGGGAAGCAGTGCCATCTCGCGCGCGTTCTTGACGGCACGGGCGATGAGGCGCTGCTCCTGTACGGAGACACCGGTAATGCGACGGGCACGGATTTTTCCACGCTCCGAGATGAACTTGCGGAGCGTAGCGACATCCTTGTAATCGATGACGCCGACGCGGATTGCTTTTGCCGGAGCGGCATTCTTGCCGCCCTTGACATTGCGGAGAGGCTTGCGACGATCGCCGCTGCTCTTTCCAGCCATGGTTTCCTACTTTCTCAAAAATTGTTTCCTGCGAAGTGCGCTTGACGCACGCTGTGCAGGGTTAGAACGGTGTCTCGTCGTTGAAGCTGCCAGGCGTGTTCCACACGTCGCCGGATGCAGCGCCTGCTGTGGGCGCGGATGCAGCCCACGGCTCATCTGCGACCTGGCCGCGAGCTGCTCCGCCTCCACCGCCACCCTCACGGGATGACGAGGTGCGGGTGACCTGTGCCGTGGCGTATCGAAGCGACGGGCCGATCTCGTCGACCTCCAACTCGATAGAGGTGCGCTTCTCGCCTTCCTTGGTCTCGTACGAGCGCTGCTTGAGTCTGCCGGTAGCGATCACGCGGGAGCCCTTGGTGAGGGACCCAGCGACATGCTCGGCGAACTCGCGCCACACACTGGCACGCAAGAAGAGAGCATCGCCGTCTTTCCAATCGTTGGCAGCCCGATCAAAGCTGCGCGTAGTGGATGCGATGGTGAAGTTGGCAACCGCCAGCCCGTTCTGCGTGTAGCGCAGCTCCGGGTCGCTGGTGAGATTACCCACAACAGTGATTACGGTCTCGCCGGCCATGGCTCAGTTTCCGGCCGGGGTCTCGACGGCAGAAGTTGCGTCGGAAACCGGAGCAGCCTCCGCGGCCGGTGCTGTGGCGGCAGGCTTCGCGGCAGCGGCAGGCTTCGCGGCGGAAGCAGGCTTCGCGGCTGGGGCCGCGGCAGCGACATCCGCCGTCTTGGTTGCTGCAGCGGATGCAGCTGGAGCCTTCGCCGGAGCGGCAGCCTTGCGAGCGGCCTTCTCTGCGGAGAGCTTGGCCGCCTCAGCGACCTGGGCGATTGCTTCCTCTGCGCGGAGCATCTTGGTGCGCATGACTGCTTCGCTGAGCTTCAGCTGGCGGTCGAGCTCCTTTGTGGCGTCTCCGGTTGAGGTCAACGAGACGACGGCGTAAATACCCTCGGTCTTCTTGTTGATCTCGTAGGCGAGACGACGCTTGCCCCAGACATCGACTTTGTCGATCGTTCCACCGTCATTGCGAATGACGTTAAGGAACTTGTCCAGGCTGGGAGCTACGGTTCGCTCATCGATCTCTGGATCGAGAATTACCATTAGTTCGTACTGATGCATAACTAACCCACCTCCTTTGGACTAAAACGGCCACAGACGTTCTGTGGCAGGAGGGTTGT
>JBDTIM010000128.1:0-8739 GCA_039936355.1 Lacisediminihabitans sp.
CAGCTGCGCGAGAAGGCCACCCTGTCGCAATACAGCAACTTGATCTCCGAGCTTGAGCGCCTCGTCAATGTCATGGGTCACCATGACGATCGTTTTCCCGATATCGCTTTGAAGCCGAAGAAATTCATCTTGCAGTTGCGCCCGCGTGATCGGATCTACGGCACTGAACGGCTCGTCCATGAGCAAGATCGGCGGATCGGTGGCAAGTGCTCTGGCCACACCAACCCGCTGCTGTTGACCACCGGAGAGCTGCCAGGGATAGCGGTCTGCGAGCTTGACATCGAGTCCGACACGCTCTAGCAGCTCGAGAGCCTTATTCCGTGCAACGTCTTTCTTAGTCCCAAGCAACCGCGGGAGGGAAGCGACATTGTCGACAATCGTGCGATGCGGAAACAGCCCGGCATTCTGGATCACATAACCGATCTTGCGGCGCAGCTCAACTCGGTTTATTGATTGGGTGTCAACACCGTCAAGGGAAATGCATCCCGAAGTGGGGTCAATCAAGCGGTTAATCATCCTCATTGAGGTCGTCTTGCCGCATCCAGATGGCCCGATCAACACCGTCAGCTGCCCGGTAGGCGCCTGAAGAGTGAGCGTCTCCACGGCAACAGTGCCGTCGGCATACACCTTTGAAACCTGCTCAAAATCGATCACGAAGTCTCCTTTTCGACTGTGTTTGTGTCCGCCGGGTGCCCCAGCCCGTCGGAAATGATGAGTGCCTGCTGCGCGAGTAGCCGGCCGTACCTCGCAGCTTCACGCTGGGTAATCCGATAACTCGGAACAACGAGACTGAGCGATGCTACGACTCTTCGCTCGGATCGAACTGGTGCTGCGATCGCCGTCACGTCGTCTTCGACACCGTGCTCAACTACGACGTAGCCCTCTGCCGGTATTTCTCCCCTCAACACAGTGCCAGCAGCCGAAAGTGAGAGCGGGATCGTTCGCCCAACCCAGTTCGTGTGTCGAACAGAATGCGTGCCCTCAATCATCGCGATGTAGATCGCCGTCTTATCGTGACCCTCAACGCTCAGATAAACTGACTCGCCAGTTGCGGCCGAGAGGTCATCCATGGTCTTCCTGGCCAACCATACGAGCGACTCGTTGCTTAGTGACTGGGCGCCCAGTTGAATGATTCTGCCGCCAGGCCGATAGTTTCCATCACTGTCCCGCCGGACGAACCCGCTGGATTCCAAGGTACGAATGAGACGCAGTGCGGTGCTGGGGGCAAGATCGGCTGCACGAGCGCTGTCCACGAGATTGATCTGGCCCTTGTCGCAAATGACCGCAAGCAGGGTGAGGGCTCTCTCAACTGTTCTTGTTGACGACTCCGCCATGCCATGCCCTTTCATTGTGCGACGTGCCGAGCCAATCAAAAGCTCATGGCACTTCCACGTGCATTACCGTAGAGTAAAATACGATTTGCACTAGATAGCAAGTCCTGAGTCCAATTTGCAATAAAAAAACGCGACCAGGCGGAACGAGGAGGTTCCAATGCTCGAGATAAACGGCACGGTTCAACTAGCGGACATCGTGAAGATTGCTTGCCAGAACGAGCACATCACCATCTCCGAATCCACCCGAAACACGATCAGTGATGCTCACGAACGCGCCGGGGTTCTCTCGACCAAAATACCCACATACGGTCGAACAACCGGCGTCGGTGCAAATCGTCTAACTAATGTCTCCGAGGACGACTCGGAGCACGGTCTCCGTCTGCTCCGTAGTCACGCTGTTGACGCCGGGGCTCCTCTAGAAGCTCCAGCAGTGCGCGCAATGCTTGCTGTACGACTCAACCAACTGTGCCGCGCCGGCTCAGGCATCGATCCTGACATTCTCGATGCGCTTGTCACCATGCTCAACGATGACGCCCTGCCGAGCATCCTTGAATATGGCGCCATCGGCACCGGTGACCTCTCTGCGTTAGCGGGCACAGCGCTCACCATGATGGGTGAGCGGGAAGCCTCGCGTCCTTTCGACGCCATGACCATGTGGGGTAACGACAACGCACTCCCCTTCATTAGCAGTAGTGCGCTCACTCTCGGTCGCGCATGTCTAGTGAGCGACAGGTTGAGAAAGCTTTACCGGGCAAGTACCATCATCTTCGCGCTGAGCTTCGTTGGACTTCGCGGCAATCGGTCCCCGCTCTCAACGGCAGCGGCTGAAGCGAGCGCATCGCCATGCGTCGCCACAATTGCGACGAGAATTCGTTCGCTCCTCGGGCCGAGTGGTGAATCAGCACGCATTCAAGACCCGTACGGTCTGCGTGCCTTCCCGGTTACGATGGCTCCGTTTATCGACGCGTTGTCAAAGTTGGAGGCACAGATTCAGGCTGTGGCAAACACCGCCCAAGAGAACCCCCTTTTCACCAGTAGCGATGTCATCCATCACGCTGGCTTCTATCAAGCTGCGCTTGCGCTCGACCTCGATTCGCTCGCCCTCGCGCTCGCACAATCCACCCCCCTGACGCTTTCTCGCATCCGAATGATGAACGAGCCCGACTACACCGGGCAGTCGCCGTTTCTCGCCACTGGGCGTGCAGGCTCTTCCGGCCTCATGGTTATCGAGTACGTTGCTGCGGCTGCTCACGCAGAAATACACGCAAATAGCCACCCAAGTACCCTTACGACCGTCGTGTTGTCCCGCGGCACGGAGGAAGACGCGAGCTTCGCCCCGACCGGAGTTTCGAGGCTTGAGCGCTCCGTCCGTCCATTGCGAATCCTGCTTGGTTGCGAGCTCGTCTCCGCGATACGCCTGCTGCGGCAGAGGGGCGTGGTGTTGGAGGACATGGCAAGTGATCTGATGCGTCAAGCGTTCGAAATCGGATGCCGGCTGTCCCCCGAAATGTCAGATCGGGACCTTCGCCCGGACCTGACTCTGGCGGAATACCTGGTCGGCTTGCTGAGCGATCTTGATTAGAACAACGGACCCGCCTTTGATACCGCCGCCGCCAGCAAACTTCCATTGAGCACCAGTGTGTGCGCGGCCGCGATTTCGGGTGCCAAGTATCGGTCCGTGCCTGGGCCATCGACGTCTTCGCGTAGCCTGGCACGGACCGCGGATGACACCTCAGACGGCCGCACCGGGGCACGCATGTCCATCGCTCGAGCGGATGTGAGCAACTCAATCGCGATCACGCGACCAAGGCCGTCGATGGAGCGACGCAGCTTGCGAGCCGCGTTCCAGCCCATCGAGACGTGATCCTCCTGCATCGCCGATGAGGGGATGGAATCGACGCTCGCCGGTGCGGCAAGCCGCTTGAGTTCACTGACGATGCCCGCCTGGGTGTACTGGGCAATCATGTGTCCGGAGTCAACCCCTGGATCGTCTGCGAGGAACGCGTTGAGGCCGTGGTTGCGGTTCGCGTCCAGGAAGCGATCGGTGCGTCGCTCGCTCATGCTTGCGAGATCCGCGGTGACGATGGCGAGGAAGTCGAGGACGTAGGCGACCGGTGCTCCGTGGAAATTGCCATTGGATTCGACCCGGCCATCCCGTGTCACGACCGGATTGTCGATCGCCGAGGCGAGCTCGCGGGACGCGACGGAGGCCGCGTGGTCGATGGTGTCACGCACCGCCCCGTGCACTTGTGGTGCGCAGCGCAGCGAGTACGCATCCTGCACCCGAGTGAAACCCTCCGGACGCGAGATCATTGGTGACCCTGCAAGAACCGCGCGCATATTCGTTGCTGAATCGCGCTGGCCGGGATGTGGTCGCAGTTCCTGCAGGTCGGCGGCGAACACGGCGTCGGTGCCAGTCAGTCCTTCCACGCTCATGGCCGCGGCTAGATCGGCCGTGGTGACCAGAGCGCGCAGGTCGGTGATGGCCAGCACGAGCATCCCGAGCATGCCGTCGGTTCCGTTGATGAGGGCCAGCCCCTCCTTCTCGCGGAGTTCGACCGGGGCGATGTTGGCTGCCTCGAGTGCCTGCGCGGCAGGCTGCAGGGTGCCGGCGGCATTCCGAACCTCACCCTCCCCCATGAGTGCCAGGGCACAGTGTGCGAGCGGTGCGAGGTCACCAGAGCAGCCGAGGCTGCCGTATTCGTAAACGAGCGGGGTTATGCCTGCATTTAACATCGCGGCATAGGTCTCTGCGACGACGATCCGAACGCCTGTGCGCCCGGTCGCGAGAGTGGCCAACCGCAGCAGCACAAGCGCGCGCACGACCTCTCGCTCGACCTCAGCGCCGGATCCCGCCGCATGGCTGCGGACGAGCGAACGCTGCAGTTGGGCGCGCAACTCGGTGGGGATCTGCTTGGTCGCAAGTGCACCGAATCCTGTGGATACTCCGTAATGCGGCACGGTGTCTTCGGCGAGCGCCTCGATCACCGCCCGGCTGGACGCCATGGCCGCCATACATTCGTCGCTGAGACTGACGGTGGCACCGAAGCGTGCGACCGCGACCACTTCTTCGAAGGTGAGTGCGCCAGTGCCGAGGATCACGTTAACCATGCACTCATTAGACCCGCTGCACAGCGTGATCCGGTTGACTTTTGGCAATATAGTGTCTGGAATACCAGACAGTTAGGGGAGCAGATGAGTTCGGTTCCCGCGGCACGCGACGTTCTCCGCATAGTCAAATACCTCGCAACCCACAGCGGACCGGTGAGGGCAGCCACCATCGCGCGGGATCTCTCGCTTCCCCGCTCAAGCACCTATCACCTGCTGCGAGTGCTGCAAGATGAGGGGTTCCTCCTTCACTCACCCGAGTACCAAAGCTATGTGCTCAGCCCGCTAGTCTCCGACATTGGCTCATCGGTGCTCGGCGCGAACGCCCTCGCGACGTTTGCACAGCCGGTGCTCGAACGTCTCGTAACCGAGACACGGATGCCTGTGGTTGCGCACCTCGGTGTGCTCAATCACTCCGACGTCGTCTACGCCTCTAAAGTTTCCGCCATCCGCGCACCAGCGGTCGTAACTAGCATCGGAGTACGACTTCCCGCCCACCTCACAGCAACCGGAATGGCGATGCTCGCGGTCCTTCCCGAGGCACAACTTCGCGCCATCTACCCCGAGCCAAGCTCTTTGGTGCTCCGCGCCGGTCCGGGTCCCGGCACTCTCGGCGAACTGGATGACATCCTGGCCTCGGTGCGAGAGCGCGGCTGGGCAATCGAAGACGGCGAGATCAACCTCGAGTACGCCTCCGTCGCCGCTGCTGTGCTCGACCACAATGGATACCCCGCTGCCGCGATTGGGCTGACCTTCCGAGGCGGGATTGTCGATGCGCAGCAGTTACGACGCCTCGGGGTTGCCACGGTGAACGCAGCGACCGCACTCAGCAAGCGCATCCGCGGCAAGATCTAAAGCGAAGGCGTTATCCAGTCGCGACTACTCAGCCCTCCGGACCACGTGCTCGGCGTGGCGCAGCACCGGGCCGTCGACCATCTGTCCTCGAAAGCGAAACACTCCTCGCTCGGCCGCCGCGGCATCCAGCAGCTCGCGAGCGAACGCGACCTCTTCTGCCGTCGGTCGGTACGCCTCGCGGATTGTCGCAACCTGGTCTGGGTGGATGCATGCCGTGGCCGCGAAACCGACCGCCACGGCATCGTCCGCCTCGGCTGCAAGTCCGGCGAGATCGGCGATGTCGAGATGGATGGTGTCGATCGCGGCCTTGCCTGACGCTCCCGCCGCCAACAAAATACTGGAGCGGGCGTGCTGAGCAATGTGGCGGTAACTGCCGTCGGCGAAGCGCGTGGAGCTGCCGCCGAGCGACGCCACGAGGTCTTCGGCGCCCCACATGAGAGCGACCACGTTCTTCGTGGCGGCCAGCGCCGGCGCCGCAAGCACGCCGCGGGCGGTCTCGCAAAGCGCGATGACGCGATAGCGGTCCAGTCCGGAGAGCTGCTCCGGGTTCTCTGCCTTGGCAACCATGATGGTGCGATACCCGGTCTGTCCGAGCGCCATCAGATCGTCAGCAAAGTACCCAGAGTCGAAAGCGTTCACCCTCACGATTGTGGTGTCAGGGTCGAGCGGATTCCCGATCATGGCGTCACGCGCGGCCGCCTTCCTCGCGGGCGCGACGGCATCTTCGAGATCGATGATCACCGCATCAGCCCGCTCTGCTGCTTTGCCATAGCGGTCTGGACGATCCGCGGGGCAGAACAGCAGCGCAGGCCCAAGCTCCAGTCTCACAATCCCACCTCGCTGGAGGGCTGGGAACCCTCACACCACACCAGAGCGGACCGAACCGCCCGCGCTACGATCACGCCGTCTTGGTTGCGCGCGAGATGTTCGAGGGTGACTATTCCCTGCCCTGGTCGCGACTTCGACAGCCTTTTCTCGAGCACGGTCGACTCCGAATACATCGTGTCGCCATGGAATAGCGGATGTGGAAATGAGACCTCGGAGAATCCCAGGTTTGCGATCGTCGTGCCCTCGGTCAGCTGGCCGACCGATGAGCCGACCATGGTAGCGAGGGTAAACATCGAGTTCATCAACCGCTGTCCGAAGGGTTGAGTCGCAGACCAGGCGGCATCCAGGTGCAGCGACTGTCCATTCATCGTGAGCGTCGTGAACAGCACATTATCCGCCTCCGTCACCGTGCGCCCTGGCCGGTGCAGGTAGCGAGCTCCAGGCTCAAACTCCTCGAACCACAGGCCGCGCTGTACGATCACGCGCCCGGATTCTGCCGCTTCTTGCTCAGCCATCACGCCTCCTTCGTTACTACTGCTTCGTCCCTAACGTGTTTACGCCGCACGCTCGACGCCCAAGCCGAGAGACCGCGCAATCACCATGAGCTGCACCTCGTTGGTGCCCTCACCAATTTCGAGGATCTTCGAATCGCGGTAATGCCTGCCAACGAGGGACTCGTTCATAAAGCCATAGCCACCGAAGATCTGGGTGGCATCACGAGCGTTCAACATGGCTGCGTCACTGGCTACGAGCTTCGCCATCGCGGCCTCCGCCTTGAAGGGAACCCCTGCATCAGAGCGACGAGCAGCGTCACGCCAGGCGAGGCGGGACGTGTAGACCCGTGACCGCATTCTGGCAATCATGAACGCAATGTACTGGTGAGAGGCGATCGGAACACCGAAAACCACCCTGGACTTCGCGTACTTAATCGCTTCTTCGAGACAGCCCTCGGCGGCTCCGGTAGCAAGCGCAGCAATCGCAACGCGTCCGTCATCGAGCGCCTCCAAAAAATTCGCGAACCCACGACCGCGTTCACCCAGCAGATTTTCTGCGGGAACCCGCACCTCATCGAAGGTGAGTGGATGCGTGTCGGAGGCCCACCAGCCGACCTTGTCGTAGGCGCGCTCAACCGTGAAGCCGGGGGTGCCGTGCGGCACGATGATGTTCGAGATTTCTTTGGAGACGCTGCCATCCGCTCTGGTGCGCTCCCCGGTGACCGCGGCAACGGTGACGAAGCGCGAGATAGAGGTACCCGAATTGGTGATGAACTGCTTGCTGCCGTTGATGACCCACTCATCTCCGTCGAGCACAGCGGTCGTGCGGGTCGCACCGGCATCCGATCCTGCCTCTGATTCGGTAAGTCCGAAACCGGCCAGTCCTCGCCCAGCCGCGAGTTCGGGCAACCATTTCGCCTTCTGCTCAGCTGTGCCGTGACGGTACAGCGGCATTACTCCGAGTCCTACCGCGGCCTCAAGCGTGATCGCGAGTGACTGGTCGACTCTGGCGATGGCCTCGATCGCGAGGCAGAGAGAAAAGAAACTACCGCCCTGTCCACCCTCCTCCTCTGACACGGGAAGGCCGAATAGTCCAAGCTCTCCCATCTGCGCAACGATATCCATCGGCAGGGAGTGGTTCTTGTCTGCCTCGTAGGACGCTGGCGCAATGACAGTGTCGGCAAAATCCTTCACCATGTCGGCCAAAGCTTGCTCGTCTTCACTCAGATCAAAATTCATGGCTGCTCCTTGGTATTGCTCGTGACAGTCGTGCCTGTGACGACAGTGCCGCCTTCAGTAGTACCGACTTCTGTAATGCTGGCGAGTAACTGGTCTAGTTTGACCAGGTCGCCGGGCCGTGCGGTCGTGCTGACGATTCCGGCGACCGGCGCCGTGAGCTTGTGCTCCATCTTCATCGCCTCGACGGTGAGAATGGTGTCCCCTTGCTCAACTCGCGCACCATCGACGATGGACACCGTGACGATCGTGCCTGGCATTGGCGAGCGCACTTCGGGGCGACGTGGTTTTTCCGCCATGTCGATGCCCGCGACCATCTCGGCCGTCTCCGCCTCTCGGCCTACGATTCCGAGCGGCCAGCTAAATCCGTCTTGCCCGAGCCACAGTGTGTCTCCGTCACGGGCGATCATCCAGCGAGTAGCGACGCCGTCAAGCTCAACCAGGGCTAGTGCGCCGTGATCAGAGGAGACCGCTGACCAGGTGGTCGAGTAGATACTTCCGTCGATAGTTACGGTGTTGCCGCAGACGAAAACATCAATGCGTTCTTCCGGCGAACTCGCAAAACGATAGCGGCTCGCGCGAGGCACGCCTCCCATCCGCCAGCCCTCATGCTCGTGCCACACCCCATCGCGTACAGGCTGCTTATGCAGATATAAAGCCGCGGCTGTGAGGAGCGCGGCATCAGGATGCCGGAACGCCAGCCCCGGGAGTTTGCGCTCAATGAGCGTCGTCTCGAGGTTTCCCGATTGGACGTCTGGATCGGCGATGAGCGCGCGGAGGTACTCAACGTTAGTGCGCACACCGAGCACGGTCGTGGATGCGAGCGCACCATCGAGACGACTCAGCGCCTGCGTACGGTCTGAACCCCACGCGATCACCTTGGC
>JBDTIM010000129.1:0-18782 GCA_039936355.1 Lacisediminihabitans sp.
CGCTGGCTCGTGAATGCCGGCTCGAACGCTGGGTCGGGAACGCTGGCTCGTGAATGCCGGCTCGAACGCTGCCTCGTGAATGCCGGCCTATGAACTCTGGCCCATGAACGCTGTGCGATTAGGCTGCGCTCAGTGTGATTGGGTTGCGCTCAGGCGCGTCCCATAAAATGGGTGCGGGGCTGCCGTTCCGCCGGCTCTCCGGACGAGGGAGTGTCGTACCCGGCCCGATGACGACGCTTGAAGGAGTGTGTCGTGGGCATCGTCATCCAAATTTCTGGTTCGTTACTCGTGTTGACAGGGTTCGCTCTAGCGCAGTGGGGCGTGCTCGACCAGAAGTCGCTCTGGTACCTGATTCTGAATACCGTTGGCTCAACCGTGCTGGCCATCAATGCAGTCTTCGAGCAGCAATGGGGATTCCTCCTGCTCGAAGGGGTGTGGGCACTTGTCTCGGCGGTGAGCCTGATCTTCGTGTTGCGTGGACTCCGGATGTCACCTAGCGCGAAGTAGGGAATCTTCGCGGTGGAACTCAACGGCGTCATCACCGATCCGTAACTCAGGCAGATTCTCGTAGTTCACGCAGACTTCCCGCGAACACGAGGTCACCGCCGGGGGATGCACCGGCACGCCGCCACCCGCCGCCGACGGTGCCCGTTAACGCCGGACGTGCCCGTTCCAGCGGGCACTCTCGGCGCTAACGGGCACGCTCGACGGGGAAAGGGCGGGTGTCGGAGAATCGGCCGCGCGATGGCTACTTTTGGGCGGGCGGATGGGGAACTGCGGGGCGCGCGACTGCCGGGCTCGTGGGTGCGGAACTGGGCTGAGTGGGACTGGTCTGTGGGGGGCTGGTCTGAGTGGGGCTGGTCTGTGGGGCACTGGGCTGAGTGGCAGTGGCAGTGGCCCGTGCGCCTGTGGCCCGTGCAGCAGCGGTCTCGGCAGCGGTGTCCGTGCTGGGCGCCGCGGGAGGAGATGAAGCGGGTTGCGGTGCGGCAGCGGTGTCCGTGCTGGGCGCCGCGAGAGGAGATGAAGCGGGTTGCGGTGCTGCAGCGGATGCCGGACCGAGCCCGAGGGCGGCCCTCAGCCGCGCCTCTGCGCCACCGTCTGCGTGGGTGGCTTCGACGTTGGCCTCGGTGACCGCACGAACGATCTCATCTCGCTGGATGGTCACGCCGCGGGGTGCTTCGATGCCGATGCGAATGCCGTCGCCTCGCGTATCGAGAATGGTGATGACGATGTCGTCGCCAATGAGCACTCTCTCCCCGGCCTTACGCGTCAACACCAGCACTCGGCCAGCCTATCTAATTGCCGTATTCCCAGCTCACAGGCAGACCAAGCGCGTTCACAGTTTCTGGAGTCGTGGTTCCCTCGCGCTGGATGCCAACCACGGCATCCAATTGCACGATACTGGATACCTTGCGCACCCAGCGCGCCGTGTCATCCGGCTTGCGCGAGGCGTCGACAACTACCCAGACCTGGTCAGCGCGCAGCTGGGCCAGTGCGGTGGCCTGTGCTGATGCGTGCACTCCGCCGCTGGTGATCCCTGCGGCGACAAACAGAGTCTCGTTCCGCTCGACGCCGCGAGCTCTCGCCAGCAGGGCGTCCCGCCGATCCGTGAGTCGGGCGAGCCCAGGACTGTCTAGCGCTCCGGATGCCGCCAGCTCGGACTTGCCGACAGAACGCGACATCGTGCGTGCGACGGTCAGAGCGTCCGTACCGAGGCCGACGACAAGCACCATGTCGCCGGCCGCGGCCAGCAGCTTGGGTACAGGCAGCGGCCGGTGCGGCTGCGTTGCCACGACGGGCGCGGTCACCGACTCCAACTCATCGAGAATGTTGGCGAACTCGCGCGAGGAGGTCGATACCGGGAAACCGTCATCCGGCACCGAATAGCTGACGGTGTCTTCGTCATCCGCTCCGTCCAGCAGTGCGTCTAGCCCGATCTTCGGGAGTTTTTGTGCCGCTGCCGGATGCTTCGCAGGCAGCTTCTGTGCCGCGGCTGCCGCAGGTGCGGTGGGTGCCGCAGGTGGCGCGGATGCCGGCCATGGCGTAGCGGAGACCGGAGCCTCATGCACCTGCCCGTAGTGGAGTGGGACTTCCGGAGAGTCCAGCACCTCCACAGTGACTTCGAAGTGTCGATGGCCGAAGAAGCCGTGGATTCCCCCGGTGGTCACCTGTTCGACTGCGATTACGCGCGCCCGAGTGCCGTGTTCGGCCAGGACCCTGGCCTTCAGTTCTTCCAGCGATGTCCCCTCAAGCTGCAGTAATCGCGGCAACGCGGACCACCCCCACGGTTTCGATATCGGCGTTGGATGAGGTTACTTCCTGGTACGACAGCACCGGGAGACCACCGGACTGAGCCGAGACCAGCCTGCGGATGGCTGGACGCAGCGCCGGCGCGCAGACGAGAACCGCCCCCTGTCCGGTCGTCTCGACGACAGCAAGAGATTCTTTCACAGAGTTAAGCACCGCCTCGATGGTGTTCTGGTCCATCATGATCTGGGAGCCGAACTCGGACTGGCGCATGCCCTCCAGCATCGACTGCTCCACTGTCGGGTCGATCATGATCACCCGCAGCACCGCGCCATCGAGGTATTTGGCCGTGATCGCAGGACCGAGAGCCTGCCTGGCGGTCTCAATGAGGCTCTCGGCATCCGTCGACACCTTCGCCCGCAGCGACAGTGCCTCGTAGATGCGAGGCAGGTCGTTGATCGAGACCTGCTCCGCGAGGAGCCCCTGCAGCACCCGCTGTACCTCAGCAAGCGAGAGCACATTCGGGATGAGCTCATCGACCGCAGAAGGGCTGATGTGCTTGACCCCCTCTGTGAGCACCCGCACATCTTCCCTGGTTAGCAGCCTGGCGGCGTTGTTGGTGATGAGCGATGACAAGTGCGTCACGAGCACCGAGACCCGGTCAATGACGGTGGCACCGGTGAGTTCGGCGCTGTGCCGCATCTCACTGGGAATCCACTTGCCGGCCAGACCGAATACCGGCTCCACTGTGGCGGTGCCAGGCAGCGTGTCGAGCGCATCACCGAGAGCAAGTACCTTGCCTCCGGGGGCGAGGCCGCGCCCGGCCTCCACCCCGGCGATGCGAATCATGTAGGTGCCAGACGGCAAATCGACGCTGTCTCTGGTACGTACGGGTGGCACAACGATCCCGAGTTCGAGGGCGATCTTGCGGCGCAGCGCTCGCACTCTCGCCAGCAGGTCGTCAGAGGTTCCAGAGACGATGTCCACGAGATCCGGGGCGAGCAGGATCTCCAGGGCGTGGACGCGCATCTCCTCGATCAGGACCTCCGTTGTCTCTGTCTCTGGCGCGCGTGCCGTCGTGTCCGCGATCTCCTGGGCGAGCTGTTGTGCCTTCTCCGACACCTTGATCCGCTGCGAAGAAAGGATGAGGAACGCACCGACGAGGACGAAGGGGATCGGCGGCATTCCGGGGATGATGGCCATCACGATCGCGGCGCATCCGGCGATCATGAGCGCGACCCTCGACTGGGTGAGCTGCTTCGACGCCGTCGAACCGAGGTCGGACTCCACGCTCGACCGGGTGACGATCATCCCGGTGGAAACCGCCATGAGAAGTGCGGGGATTTGGGTGACCAGGCCGTCACCAATGGTTAGCAGCGTGTAGGTGTTGACGGCACCGCCAATATCGAGACCTCGCTGCACCATTCCGATGGCGATTCCACCGACGATGTTGATGATGATGATGACAAGTCCAGCGATCGCATCACCCTTGACGAACTTGGATGCACCGTCCATGGCACCGTAAAAGTCGGCTTCCGCCGAGACTGATGCGCGCCGATCTCTCGCCTGGGTGTCGGTGATGAGGCCGGCGTTGAGGTCGGCGTCAATGGCCATCTGCTTGCCCGGCATCGCGTCGAGGGTGAATCGGGCGCCAACCTCGGCCACACGCTCGGCACCCTTGGTAACCACAACGAACTGGATGACCACGAGGATCAAGAAGATCACGGCGCCGATGATGAGCGACCCGCCGACGGCGACGTGTCCGAAGGCCGCGATCACCTCGCCTGCATACCCCTGGCCAAGCACGAGCCGGGTGGAAGCCACGTTTAGACCCAGCCGGAACAGTGTCGCCACCAACAGCAGGGACGGGAACACCGAGAAGTCGAGCGGTTTCTTCACGAACATGCTGGTAAGCAGGATGATCAGCGCGAACAAGATGTTGACGATGATGAGGAAGTCGAGGATCCAGGCAGGGATCGGCACCACCAGAAGAAGGATGATTCCGACCACGCCGACAGGCACGGCCAGTAGCGTCAGATTGCGTTTCACGAGAAGTCTCCTGTGCTCAGCGAACAGTGTGGGTTATGGATCGAATGGACGTCGGCTGCGGCGTCGTTTCGGATGTTCTGCTCGCCGCGTATGGGCCGGTTTGCATGGGTGGTTGAGGATCTTGGGCGGCGCGGCGGGGCGGGGCTGGTGGCGCCATGGTGTGGGTGCCGGCCGCGGAACCGCGCGCCTTCAGCGCCATGACGAACGCGAGCACTCGCGCGACCGCGTCGTAGAGTTCCACCGGAATCTCCTGGCCGAGGGCACAGGCCGCATGAATCGCCCTGGCGAGCGGGATGTCGCGAACCATGGGCACGCCCTCCTCCGTTGCTCTGGCACGGATGCGCGCGGCGATCTCGCCCTGCCCCTTCGCGATCACCCGCGGTGCCGACTTGCCTGGCTCGTATTTGAGGGCGACGGCGACGTGGGTGGGGTTGACGACCACGACATCGGCATTGCTGATCCCTGCCATCATGCGGTTGCGACTCATGCTGAGTTGGCGTGACCGACGCTGGGACTTGATTAGCGGGTCGCCTTCCATGTTCTTCGACTCGTCCTTGATTTCTTTCTTGCTCATCCGCGTCTTCTTTTGGTTGCGGCGCATGACCACGAGCACATCGAGTGCGGCGAGACTCAACCCGGCGACAACGGCGAACTGTATGAGAGCACCACCTCCGGAACCGGCGGCATCCAACAGTGCCGAGATCGGCAGCCCTCCCGCCGCCATCAGAACCGGCATCATGCCCTGCACCACGACGAACAGAACTACGCCGACGACCGCGGTCTTGGTAAGTGCCTTGACACCCTCCCAGAGTGCCTGTGTTCCGAAAGTGCGTTTCACGCCAGAGAGAAGGTTGAACTGCTCGAACTTTCCCGTGAACTTCTTGACGTGGATGCCGCCCTGCACGGCGGAACCGAGGAGGATCACCAGGGCAACGGCGAGAAGCAGTGGCGCGAGTGTCGTCAGGATAGTGCCCATGCCGTCGCCCAGCATCTTCACCGCCATCTGCGGATCCGGATGTGCGGCGATCGTGCTGATATTGAAGACTTGGATGCCGCCTGCCTGGGCTCCTGCAGTGATGGTCGCCGGCAGCATGATCCCGGCTGCCGCAACACCGAGCCACGCGGTGAGGTCCTGCGACTTGGAGAGCTGGCCCTTGGAGCGGACCTCTTTCATCCGCTTGGGGGTCGCCTTTTCTGTGCGCTCTTGTGCGTCAGACATTTAGCCCACCCCCGCCAGCACGCTGATGGCCTGCCCCGTGAGGGTCGAGACGATTTGCGGGAGAGCGACGAAGATCACGGCCACCAGTGAGAGCGTCAGCATGATCTTGAGCGGGAAGCCCATGGCGAAGGCGTTGAGTGCGGGGGCGACGCGGGTGAGCAGGCCGAGCCCGGCATCCGCGAGGAAGAGAATGACCAGCAGTGGCCCGGCGATCTGCACAGATGCGAGGAACATCTGAGTGACACCCTTGGTGAGGGCTTCGGCCGGTGCGCCCATGGCGATGCCGCCGCCGAGCGGGAACGCCGTAAAGCTGCGGGTGAGCCCGCCGAGGATGATCTGGTAGGCGCCGGAGGTGAACATGAGCGCGATCGCAGTCATCTGGAACAGTCGGGTGAACTGGGCACCGTTGATCATCGACATCGGGTCGAAGCCCTGCGCCATCGAGAACCCACCGAACATGTCGACGAGGCCTCCCGCTGCCTGCACTGCCGAGAACACCACCATGACGAGAGTGCCGAGAACCGCCCCAACGACGAGCTCGAGCACGAGGGCGCCGAGGAACTCCGGTGTGTCGAGCGGGTGGTAGTTGCGGGTCGCCGCTGGTGAGACAGCGAGCGCGAGGCCGATCGCGAGCATCCCCTTTATTCGTGCCGGGATCGCGTTGTAGGAAAACGGGGGCGCCAGAAAAAGGAAGGCGGTGAGGCGCACGCCAACCAGCATGGTGGCCTCGATGTAGTTCACGTCGAGAGGGATGTTCACCTCAACCCCCGAGCAGGTTGGGGATCGATGCGAACAGGCCTTGGGTGAACGTCACGATCTCGGAAATCATCCAGTTGCCACAGATGATGAGCGCGAGGCCCACTGCTGCGGCTTTCGGGACGAAAGCGAGCGTGACTTCCTGGATCTGGGTGATCGACTGCAGCAGGGAGATCGCGAACCCCACCACGAGGGCGGTGATCAGGATCGGCGCTGAGAGCTTAGCCGCGACGAGGATTCCCTGCATCGCGATGTCCAGTACGGCGTTGGTGTTCATCAGCCACCTCGATAACTATTGATTAGCGACGTGATGATGAGGCCCCATCCGTCGACCAAGACGAACAGAAGAATCTTGAACGGCAGCGAAATCATCACCGGCGGGAGCATCATCATGCCCATGGACATGAGGGCTGCAGCGACGACCAGATCGATAACCAGGAACGGTACGAACACCACGAAGCCGATGATGAACGCGGAGCGAAGTTCGGAGATCATAAACGCGGGGATCAGCGTGAGCAGTGGAACGTCGTTTGGCGTTGCCGGGTTCGCCATGCCGGCCGACCTGGTCATGAGCGCCAGGTCTTCCTGTTTGGTGTGCGCCAGCATGAAGTGGCGCAGCGGGACGGATGCGGCGTCGATCGCGTCAGTGAAAGAGAGCGTCCCGTGCAGATATGGCTGGATGCCGAGGTTGTTGATGTCGGCGATGACCGGCCCCATGATGAACAGAGTCAGAAAGAGTGCGAGCCCGGCGAGCACCTGGTTCGGAGGAATGGATGGCAGCGCGAGCGCATTGCGAGTGATGGCGAGCACCACGAAGATCTTGGTGAATGAGGTCATCATCAACAGCAGGGCGGGTGCCACCGAGAGGAAAGTAATGCCGACCAGGGTGATGATCGAACTCGACGGAGCGCCGTCTGGGCCGTTGATCTGCAGCGAGACACCGCCAAGCCCGTCGATGGGCGATACCGGGTCGACGGGGGGAGTAGGAGGTGTCGGTGCCAGTGGAACGGCCTGCCCTGAATTCGCCGTGAAGAGAATGATGACAACGACCGACATCAGCACCAGGCTGATAGCGACGGCCCAGCGCGCGGCAGTCCACCTGCGGTGGGAGCGTGCGTCGTAGACGTCGAGGAAAGAGCTCACCGGCCCTGCCGGAACACTGAGACCAACTGCCTCCAGGTGGCGGGCGAAAGGATCGAGCCGGCGAGCATTCCGCCGGCCTGGGTGGCGCCGGTGAAGGCGGCAACTGGGGCGAGCTCAGGGCTTTTCTGCGCGGGTTTGGCCGCGGGCTTCCGGGTTGCCTGCGCAGGAATCTTCGTCGTCGTGCTCGTGGTAGTAACGGCCTTAGTCGCAGGCTTAGCGGTTTTCACCGAGCTCATCGTTGCGGCGAAGGCGGTCGCGCTGGACGATTCAACGGACGCTTCGACCTCGAGGGGAATATCGCTGGTCTGCAGCACGCTTACCGCGTGCTCGGTCACGCCAAGAAGTAAACGAGTGCCCTCGACGTCGATGATAACGACGGATGCCTTCGGCGAGATTGCCTGCTTGGTGACGATCCGCACAGGCTTGGCCGCGCCGCTCGCCCGTGAGCCGCGCGTGAGCCTGCGCTGCAGAACCCACAGCAGGGCGACGACGACGGCGAGGGATACGACAACCCGCAGCCCGGCGAGAAAGGTTTCCATGGTCAGTTCAGGCCCTCGGCGACGTCAAGGATCTGCGTGATACGGATGGCGTAGTCCTGATCAACGACCACGATCTCGCCGTGAGCGATGAGACGGCCATTCAGCAGCACGTCTGCTGGGGCCCCGGCGGAGCGGTCGAGTTCGATGACCGCACCCGGCTCCAGGTTGAGCACGTCGCGCACGGCCATGCGGGTGCGCCCGATTTCCACGGTGAGGGCCATCTCGACGTTGCTGATCCTGCCGAGCTTGCCGACGACATCCCGGTTTGGATTTGATGCCGATCCCCAGATTGCGCCACCCTCGCGGAGCCGGATGGCGAACCATCCTGCCGCGGTCTTGCCGGCCTTGAGCTCGAAAACGACGGTTTCCTCATCCGCGAACAGGGAGGATGCGTCCTCGGTGCGCGACTCGCCCAGTACTCCGGTGCCGAGCGGCACGGTGGCGGCTTCCATGGCTGGACGCAGCACGTCGAGGGGTGCGACAAGGGCAGAATCTGTACCCGCTGCCTCGGTGATCGCTTCCGTATCGGTGAGGACGAGCGCCATGTCTGCCGCGGTGGTTCCCACGAAAGAGGCGACGACTGCGGCGCCGAGCTGCGCGGAAAGAGATGCGCCGTCGTCGAACACAGTAGCGGTGACGCTCGTCGCACTGGGCAACAGCGGCACCAGGGCGTCAGCCACGGCTTCCTGCAGGCTCAGGGTGGTGGACTTCTTCACGGTTTCTCCTTGATGGTGCTGGGCTGCGAGCTGAGGTGCGAGTGGATGACGGATGCCGCGGTCACGAGGCTTCGGTGCCTACGACGACGCAGGCGAGACGGGAACCGTTCGCCCCGACCGCCGCATGGGCCATGATGCGACCGTCGACGGCCAGCTCCATGGGACGGTGTTGCGGGTGAGGGATCGGCAGGACGTCACCGACCGCAAGCTGGAGGATTTCGCTGGGCTTGACCTTCGCGACGGCCAACCGCAGTGCGAGTTCGACCGGAGCCCAGGCAACCTGGGTCTCCATGAACTCCTTCGACTCTGCGGCGGTGTTCGTGGGGTTGGTGTCTCCCAGCTGCGGCAGTAGGGCCTCGGCGGGAATGGCTACTGTCGCCGTCGCCACACCGTCGCCGACACGAAGTTCGAACGTCGCGACGATCATGAGTTCGTTGGTGGCGGCCGCTTGGGCGAACTGCGAGTTGTACTGGAAGGAGTCCATCCGGATCGAGGTCTGCAGCAGCGCGCCAAGGGAGTAGCGCAGGTCTTCGAGGGCGTCGTCCATGAGTCGGCGGATGAGAGCCTGTTCGACCTGGGTGAACTTGCGCTCCCCATCCACGGTCGCGCCGTGCCCACCGAGCATGTAGCCGATCCAATTGAGCGCGGCGGAGGTGGGGAACTGGACGATCGTCTTGGGGATGATGTCTTCGAGCACGCACAGCACCATCGCGGTGGTGGCGGGCAACGACGCGGCGTAGGCGTCGTAGGTGAGCATGACGACCTGCTCACAGCTGACCTGAGACAGGATGCGGACCTTGGCGGTGAGCTGGGTGCCCCACTGCCGAGCGAAGGTCTCGAACGCGAGCTCAAGCACCCGCGAGTGTTCACGGGCAAGCGTGGTGGGGCGGCGGAAGTCGTAGAGTTCCACCGTCTTGCCCGATTTTGGGGGCACACCAATAACTGCTTGTTCCTGGACCGTCACAACGAGCACTATCGGCTGGTGTTACCGGAAGGTAAGCAGTGGCCTGCACAATTTGCGGTGCGGGTCCGTAGCGCGAGGGAAGCGGCGGGGGCCGCGCGGGTCAGGTTCCTTCCAGCGCCTTGTCCACCTCGGCGATCAGTGAGCGCACCGCATCCGACTGATCGGAGAGCACGACGATGTCTACCCTGCGGTTCGTCGCAAGGTCTTCGGGTGATGTTCCCTTGGCCAGGGGACGGGCCGAACCGAAGCCAACGGCACCGATTCGCTCTGCCGGGAACCCGTTGCTTTCGACGAGGTGCCTCAGCACGACGGTGGCGCGTCCGGATGACAGTTCCCAGTTGGTCGCGTACGGTGCGGAGGACTGGCGGACATCGGCGTGACCCTCGACAGACACCTTGTATGGGCTGTGCGTCAACGGCGGCCCCACGGCATTCAGTACTTCGATCGCGACGGGGCTCAGGTCGGTTCGGTTGGTGACGAAATAGGTTTCTGAGCCGACCAAGCGCACGGTGAGTCCTCGCTCGTCCAGACTGAATTGGACGGAGGAGTCGAGCCCGACCGCCTTGAGGTTCTGACGCATCTCCTCGCGAAGGGCGATGAGGTTTGTCACTTCGATGGTCGCGAGCTTGTGTTTTTCGCTGTCGAGACCGGTGGCCTTCTTGTTGAGTTGGTCCTGGGGAACGACGATGCCCTTGTTGACGTCAATGGTCTTGGTCGCTGTGGTGCCAAAGCCGGTCGCGAGCGAATTACGCAGTTCGTCAAACTTGTGCTGGTCGACGACCGACATCGCGAACAGCACGATGAACATGGCCATGAGCACGGTGACCATGTCCATGTACGACGCCATCCAGCGTTCGGAATTGTCTGGTTCTTCTTCCTCGCCCTTCTTGCGGCGCTGTGGCCGAAGACTCATGCTGCTGCCGATGTGGGCTTATCGGATGACTTCGCCTTTTCGGAGGCGGACTTGGTTGTGGGGACCATTGCGCGAAGACGCTCACCCAGCAGGCGGGGCTGGCTGCCGGCTTGAACCGCGAGCACGCCCTCCATGAGGAGTGTCATCCGCTCTATCTCCAGTTCGGAGAGTCGCTTCATGCGCCCGCCGATGGGAAGCCAGAGGAAGTTAGCCGCGAGCAGTCCCCACAGCGTTGCGACGAACGCGCTCGCAATCATCGGCCCGAGTGTTGCGGGCGAGGAGAGGTTTTCCAGCACGTGGGTGAGGGCGACCACGGTGCCGATGATGCCGACGGTGGGTGAATAGCCACCCATGCTGTTGAAGAATTTCGACGCCGTGCGTGCGCTCTTTGCAGCGGTCTCGATTTCGTCCTCGAGCAGGATTCGCAGCTCTTCCCCGTCAGTGCCGTCGGCGATGTTCTGGAGGGCACTGCGCAGGAACGGGTCGTCAACGCCATCCGCCTCTTGCTCGAGCGAGAGCAGGCCTTCACTTCGGGCCTTTTCGGCCAGGCTGACGACGCGGTCGATGACTTCTTGTGGGTTGTGGGTTTTTCCACGGAAGGCGCCGGGAACGGCCTTGACGGCTACGAAGAAGTCTTGGAGGGTTCCGCCTGCGATTCCCACGGCAATCGTCGCGCCGAACACCAGGACCATGGGGGCGGGCAGCAGGATTGCGGTGACGCTTGAACCCTCGATGTAGATCATGGCCAGGAGCGCACCGAACGCGGCAACGATTCCGATTATTGTTGCGGGATCCATTACAGCTTCCTTGGGCGCGACGGTGGTGGTTCTTCTGATGCGTCCGTCGGGTCGGCTGCGGATTCTGGAAAGGGGATGACCTCCAACGGCCATCCCGGGTGGGGATGGTTGGTGAGTGAGAGGTTCTGCGCCAGGGCGACGACGCGGGCGCGATACTGCGCAATCCGCTCGATGATTTCGCTCATCGACTCGGTGACGATGTATTTTGCACCGTCGACCATGACCAGGGTGGTATCGGGATTGGCGTGGATCCGCTCGATGAGATCAGGGTTGACCGCAAACTGGCTGTCGTTTAGCCGCGTTACAACGATCATGATCCCGTCCCTGGATATGTAAAACAGGCTCTTCCTGAGCCATCGAATAGCACTATCGGCCGCCTCCCTCACACCGTTAGGTATGGGAGGCGGCCGATGTGGTCGCGAGCTACTAACGCTTCAGGTTTGTGAGCTCCTGCAGAACCTCGTCAGAGGTGGTGATGATGCGGGCGTTGGCCTGGAAGCCGCGTTGGGCGACGATCAGGTTCGTGAACTCTTGCGAGAGGTCGACGTTTGACATTTCGAGCGCGCCACCGGTGAGCGAGCCGAGTCCACTCTGGCCGGGTGTGCCGAGCTGCGCGCCTCCGGAGTTGAACGTCGCCGAGTATGACGAAGCGCCCGCCTTTTCGAGGCCACCTGGGTTCGCGAAGGTGGCCAGGGCAATCCGGCCGATCGCTTCGGATGCGCCGTTGCTGAACGAGCCGATGAGTGTTCCATCCGACGAGAGTGTGAACGACTGCAGCGTTCCCGCGTCGCGTCCGTTCTGGCCGGTGACGTTGACCGTGTTGAGGCCCGCGAAGCCTGTGGTGCTCGACAGGTCGATGGCGATACCGCTGGCGGAGGTCAGAGTGTGGTCGGTGGCCGGAGGGATGGGAGCATCGAGCGTGCCTCCGGTGAAGGCGAGCGAAACGGTCGGGCTGGCGGCGCTGACTGTCCCGTCTGGCGCAGTCGTGGTCGCTGTAGCGTCCCATCCTGCACCCGTGCGCTCGAACGATACGGTCAGCTTCGACGCGGTGCCGCTGGCGTCAAAGACCGTGTAGTCGCGGGTCAGGATGGTGCCTGTTGTTGCCTCGTTGGGGAGGTTGCCGCCGACCGCTGCCGTGGTGGTGGCGATCGCTGGGGTCACGGCTTGAAGCGGCAGCTTGAGGTCGGAGAGCTGGCCGCCGGTCGAGACGACTCCGTTCACCGCGGGCCAGCCCTGGAGGATCCCGCCGTCTGGAGTGACGATACGACCCTGCCCATCCGGGTCGAAAGACCCGGCGCGAGTGTAGTGGGTTACCCCGCCAATCTCCGTGACGAAGAAGCCGTCTCCGGAGATCATCATGTCGGTTGAACGACCGGTCGCCTGGGTGGAGCCCTGAGCGAAGTTGGTGGAGATGCCCGCCACCTTCACGCCAAGTCCGATCTGGGCTGGGTTCGTTCCACCGACGTTGCTCTGCGGGCTGCCTGCACCCTTGGTGAGCTGCGAGAGGGTGTCCTGGAACTGAATGGCCGAAGACTTAAAGGCGATCGTGTTGACGTTGGCGATGTTGTTAGCGGTCACGTCAAGCATGGTCTGGTGTGAGCGAAGTCCGGAGATGCCGGAGTACAGCGAGCGGAGCATGGTTTCTGCCTTTCGATGGGTAGTGCTGGATATTCAGGATGCTGTTGCGGCGGTGATGCCAGAGATGGAGTCGAGATTGACGTCTACACCACCGATGGTGACCGTGGGAACGCCGCCCGCGAAGGAGACGGAGCTGGCCTTGCCCGTGACGGGTGTGCCATCTTTCCCGAGGTAGCTGACTTGCTGGCCGATGAGAGCGGATGCCGCGACGCGCATCTGCAGCGCGAAGTTCTCATCGCTGGTCTTGTTCATCCCGGTGAGTTGCTCCATCATGGCCAGCTGCGTGGTTTGCCCGATCATGGCGTTGGTGTCCATGGGTGAGCTGGGGTCCTGATTCTTCAACTGGGTAACCAGGAGCGACATGAACGCCTCACTGTCGAGGGTCTGTTTCGGCGCCCTGGTCGGCGTGCTGGAATACAGGCCGCTCGCGGCGGCGGTATTGCTGATTCCGACTACTGCTGACACTGTTCTCCTTCTCTCTTCTAGGCCATCACGTCGATGGAGCTGGAGCGCCGGCCCGGTTGGGTCGGTCGGATGCTGTTGGCCGGGCCGGTCGCGTCTCTCGCTGAGTCCCTCGAGATGCGTCCGTCGTTGGCTGCGCCGGTAGGAGTGCCGTTGCGTCCGGACCCGGGACCGTCCGCGTCGCCAGACAGGCCGCTTCCCGCCTGCCCTGTCGAGGGTTGGCCGCTCCCGCTGTGAGTTCCGCTTCCGGTACCTGATCCTGTCGGCTGGTTGTTAGCCGAAAGCTGGAGGTTGGCGTTCATTCCCGTTCCAGCCAGGTCGCGACGAAGATCAGGCAGGATCGCGCGCAGCGCATCCCTACCGAGGTCGTTGGGGGCGAAGAGTTCGACGCGAACGCCTGCGGCACTTACATGGGCGCGGACTGTGACGGGCCCGAGGTTGTCTGGGGTGACACTGAGGGTGAGTACGTGCTCGCCCGATGAGGCGGTCGCAAGGCTGAACAGCGGCTGAGCAATCTGGGTGGCGAGAGGCGGTGCGGGGGTCGGAGCCGGAGCCGCGACGGGCGTGACGACCGGAGTGGCCGTGGCGAGCGTTGGTGCTGCCGGCGGCGCGACCGCGACCTGGGTTTGTGCTGCCTGGGTTTGCGCTGCTGACGCGGCAGTGCCCGGCGTTGCCAAGACGTCTGGCGCCGAGCCCGATGTGATGCTGCCAGTTCCAGACGATTCGGAGGCTCCGGCGGTCGTACCGGTAACAAGTGCAGCATGTACCGCACTGTTATCTGCGGGAGTGGAGACCGCAACAGGGCTCGGTGCGCTTGCGGAGGCGGGGGTGGTGGTCGCTGCCGTTGCCCCGGCCCCGGTCACCAGCGCGCCGACGACAGCAGGGTTGGCCGGAGGTGTGGCAGACGTGGACGCTGTGGTCACACGTGCCCCATCCTCACCAGAGTGGGTGCTGAGCTTCGGCGTCGTTCCTGACTTCCCGATGATCGCGGCTGCGGTCGTGAGGGTTGCGGTCGCGGGTGTCGTTGCGGACGTGCCCGCGAGAGTTGGCTCTGACGGCGGGACAGCGGCAGTCGGTGGAGCCGATGTTGCCGATGAGACGTGGGCAGCTGAAACGGACGGGACTGCGACAGTCGCCGCAGCGCCGGAGGTAGCACTCGCGACCGGGTTTCCGGTAGCTGTGGTGTGCGCGGATGTGGTGTGCGAGGCGGTGGTCGTCTGTGCGATAGCCGTAGCCGGCGTGGCCGGGCTTGTCGGGGCTCCGGGCAGCGCCACTGTCGTACTCGCCGCAGTGATGTTAGCAGCGGTGGCCTGCACAGCGGCGAGGTCGGCTGACTGCGATCCAGGAGACTGCGATCCAGGAAGCTGGGCTGCTGGAGCCTGGGCCGCGGCAGGCCGGGCGACGGCATCCGTCGCATCCGTCCCGGCTGCGGCGCGTGCGATGCGGGCGGACTGCGCAGGTTTCGTCGAATCTGAGGCGGGATCGTGTGCACTGGCTGTCTGTGCGGGGTCTTCTGGCGCCTTCTCCCGCAGTGGCTTTCTGGCCGCCGGTTGGTCCCTGTGCTGCACTGGTGATTCGTCCCTGCGGAGTGGTTGCTTCTCAGCAGGTCGCGCGCCTATCGCCTGCTGCATGATGGCACTGAAGGCGCCATCAGAACCTTTGCTGTGGACGGCGGAGCCGTGGTGCGCACGTTCAAGAAGGCTGCTCGATGCCAGCAAAAAGTTACTGATGCTCATGGGGTGACCGCCTTGTGGGTGGCGTGCCAGGCGACGCCGACGAGTTCGTCGAGGGTGGCTTGCTCGGAGCGCAGCTCCTCGACCTTGACCGCTTTGACATGTTTTGTCTCGAGTTTTTCCAGAGCCATCGCGTGTGCTCTGGCCTGCTTGAAGGCATCGTCGGCTCGGGTTGCTTCGTTCTGTTGCTGGCAGATCATCGAGTCGAGATCGGCGAGCATGCTGCGCAGCGATGCGCGCCCGGCCGCCATGGCGTAGAGGGATTCGGTGCTCGTAACGTCGGTGCGGGTTGCGCCGAGGGCGGCGCGTGCGCGGTTGCGTTCCACGGAAGTACCGTCCAGACGCGCATTGGCTGACGCCAGCTGCCCTGCCGCTTCGTCCTGTTGCAGGTGACGCAGGCGTAGCAGGCCGGCGAGAGAGAATTGCTTGTTCATGCGGTACCTCCGAAGGAAGCGGTAAGAGTGTTAAGCCACTGCCAGGACGCGTCGAACGCGCTCTGTTCATCCATGCTTTGTTGTAGAAATGCGTTGATTGCGTTCTCGTTCTGAACTGCGGCATCCACCAGCGGGTTGCTTCCCTGGTGGTAGGCGCCGACGTCGAGGAGATCCTGTGCAGATTTGCGGGCGGCGAGCACGCGGCGCAGCGCGACGGCTGCCGCGCTGTGCTCCGGCGTGTTGACCCGGCTCGCTACCCGAGAGATGGATGCGAGTGCATCGACCGAAGGGAAGTGTCCGAGCACAGCAAGCTTTCGATCAAGCACGACATGGCCGTCGAGGATGGAGCGGGCCGCGTCCGCGATGGGCTCGTTGTGGTCGTCACCGTCCACCAGAACCGTGTAGATGCCCGTCACGGATCCGGTCTCTGCCGTGCCCGCGCGCTCGAGAAGCCTGGCGAGAAGGGAGAACGTCGACGGCGGGTAGCCCCTGGTTGCCGGTGGCTCTCCAACAGAGAGTCCGATCTCGCGCTGAGCCATCGCCACACGGGTGAGCGAATCCATCATGAGCATGACGTCGGCACCGCGGTCGCGGAATGATTCGGCGATACGGGTTGCGACGAAGGCGGCCCGGAGTCGCATGAGTGCGGGTTCGTCCGAGGTTGAGACGACCACGATAGAGCGGGAGAGGCCCTCGGCGCCGAGATCGTCTTCGAGGAACTC
This sequence comes from Lacisediminihabitans sp., assembly GCA_039936355.1. Taxonomy (GTDB): domain Bacteria; phylum Actinomycetota; class Actinomycetes; order Actinomycetales; family Microbacteriaceae; genus Parafrigoribacterium_A. The sequence continues at coordinate 16,333 of JBDTIM010000129.1, forward strand.
TCGCACTTCGCGACCGCGCTCTCCGACCAGAGCAATCACCGAAACCTCGGCGGCAGTTCCTCTGGCAATCATCGAGAGCAGGGAGGACTTACCGACGCCGGACCCAGCGAAAAGCCCGAGGCGCTGCCCCTTACCCACGGTCGTGAGAGTGTCGAGGACGCGAACGCCGAGCGGAAGAGGCTCGGAGATCCTGGCGCGATGCATAGCGGATGGCGTGGCATTGTCGAGAGGGACGGGTCCGTCGCTGAGCAGCGGGCCCTTGCCGTCGATGGGCCGGCCGAGACCATCCAGCACGCGTCCGAGCAGTCCGTTTCCGGTGGGGACCAGGATGGGTCGGCGGCTGGATCGCACCGGCGCGCCGGCATTGATGCCCACCATCCTTCCGAGCGGCATGCAGCGTAGGCCGGTGCGGGTGGTCGCAACGACCTCCGCTTCGATTCCTGGAAGCTCTCCAATGCTGACGAGGTCGCCAATTGCACAGTCGAGACCGCTGACCTCAACGCCGAGACCGACGATGGACGAGACCAGCCCGAGACGCTGCGGTGCGGCCGCGGCAATGGCAGCAGCAAACTCCGAGGCGAGAGGACGCCAGCTCGTCATGGTCATGATGCCTCCCCGAGCAGCGCGCTCCTGGCGCGGTCGACGGCGGTCTGGATGCGCGCATCCAGCGAACCGTCCGAGAAATTGGCGACGGCATCCCCACGACCGATTGACTCGTCCGGAATGATGTCGATCATGCTTGTGGTGCGGTTCGCATTGTCGAGCTGGAAGGCATCGGCCGGGTTCATTCGAATGGAAAGGATTGGCTGCGGACCGACGTGGCTGAGTGCCCTGGCCAATGCGGCTCTGGCCGAGTTCTGCCCGTCCTGAAGTTCATAGCCGATGATCGCTTCCGCAAGGTCGAGTGCACTCGCGGCCAGCACGTTTTGAGCATCTTCGACGGTGGGAATGATGCGGGTGTGCAGTGCAAGCGCCGCTGCATCTAGGGCCTCAACCGCGGCGTCGATCCGCGCATGCTCCTGGCGAAGCGACTCGGCGCTTTCTAATTCGAGTTCCGCGATTCGTCTGGCCGTCTCGGCCTCGGCCGCCCGAAGCCCGGAAGCGTACCCGGTGGCGTGGCCGTGGGCACGAACCTGGGCATCCATTGCGTCTTGGTTGACGTGTCTCAGCGCGGGGAATGACACCGCGGCGAAGTTCTCAGTCGACATATTCGTCTTCATCGCCTCGCTGCACAGTTATCTTGCCCTGAGACTCGAGGTCTCGGATGGCGCGCACAATATCCGCACGCGCCTCTTCCACCTGAGACATTCGCACCGGTCCAAGAACCTTGATTTCGTCGTCCAGGATCTCGCGGTTCCGTTCGGAGAGGTTGGTACGGATGACCTCGATCACCGCGTCCGGCGATCCCTTCATGGCCACAGCGAGGATGCCGGCGTCAATGCCGCGGAGTACCTGCTGCACGTCTCGGGTCTCGAGCTTGACGATGTCGGCGAAAGTGAGCATCCGTGAGCGGACCTCTTCGGCAAGTTCCGGATCGTTTTCATCGAGGGACTCGAGCAGGGCGCGCTCGGTGGCGATGTCTGCGCGGTTGATGATGTCGACGAGGGGTTGGATTCCGCCCACAACCTCAACCGTGTCGGTGAGTGAGACGACAGCACCAGCTCTGATCCGCAAAGTTTCGGTGACGATGCGAATAGCCTCCGGGGTGGCCGTACCCATGGTGGCGATACAGCGGGCAACCTTGGTGCGAGTCGACTCTTCAAAACCCGAAATGATGGGGGATGCGTGCTCGGGACGCAAGTGGGCGAGCACGAGCGCGATTGTCTGTGGTAGCTCTCCCTCAAGGAGCGCGATGACGTGCCGTGGTTCGGTCTGCTCAAGAAACTCGAACGCTTTTCCTGCCATGGACGAGGCGACCCGGTTCATGACTCCGGCGGCTCGTTCAGCACCAAAGGATGCTTCGAGCAGCCCCACGGCCACGTCGCGTCCTCCGCGTGCCATGACGTTGCTCTTCATGGTGAGTTCATGGAACTCGCTGAGCGTCTTCTCCGCCACCACGGAATCTACGCGTCGCAGCCGCACAATCTCGGCAATGATCTCTTCAGCCTCGGTTTCGCTGAACTCTTTCAAAACGCCGGCGGCTCGCTGGCTGTCCATGTTCATGAGGACGACCGCAACCTTCTGGGTTCCGGTTAGCCCGACCGTGCTCTCGTTGCTCATGCCGGCTGCCTGTCATCCATCAGACTGCGCAGGTATTCAGCGGTCTTCTGCGGGTCACGTTCGGCGAAGGCTTCGATGTCAGCTCTCCTGCTGTTGGCATCGCCAGGGAACGGCCCGTCAGAGCCCAATTCGAGCGCGTGCGCGGTGGATGCCGACGGCAGTTGCGAGGCGACTCGCTGGGCGGGCAGCTGCATCGGCACGGTTGGCGCGTTCAGCATGTCGGAGAGCAG
>JBDTIM010000130.1:0-9327 GCA_039936355.1 Lacisediminihabitans sp.
CTACACAGTTGAGAAGCCGGGGTCGGATTTTGATTATGGCTATGTCAACGAGCGACTCACCATGTACATCCCAGACAGTATTCTTCTCCACGTCGCGGATCTGGATAACGCCACCAGCACGACCTCAGGGAGCTCGTGGCAGCCGAAGGTGACCGTTACGGTCGTCGATTCAGCGGATGTCCCGGTCCAGGGTGCAACTGTGAGCGGGTACCTCGCAAACCAGTACATCAATGCAGTCTGCACGACCGGCGCTGACGGCACCTGCACGATAGTCAACTCCCTCGACGCCAGCGTCACGTCGACGCAGTTCTGGGTGGCAAACATCGTCAAGGGCACGTCGGCATACGTACAGACCGCCAACACCGACCCCGACGGCGACAGCAACGGAACATCCATCACCATCACCCGGGGGAGCAGCCCAACATCAGCTAGCGCTCACATCGGTGATCTGGACAACACCACCACTCGTGTGTCCGGGACGAAGTGGTACCCCAAGGCGACCGCAACGGTCCTGGATGCGAATGGTGTCGCCGTTGCCGGTGCAACCGTGAGCGGAAAGTTCACTCACCACAGCGGCACGGTGACCTGCGTCACAGCGGCGAACGGTGTCTGCACCGTGGGGAACTTCTCCCTAGGCCGGAGCACCACCTCCACGGCATTCACAGTGACCAGTGTTGTTAAGACCAACACGACGTACGAGTCGACGGCCAACACCGACCCTGACGGCGACAGCAGCGGAACAACCATCAACATCAACCGCCCATAGCCGGCCTCAACCGGTACTGCAGCCGAGATCTCCCCTGGTCCACGACCAGGGGAGATCTTGTCGTGGCGAAAGTCATTGCGGTTGGTGCTACCACCGCGTCGGTCACACCACCTCCCCTCCAGAAGGAGCCCCGCGCGTCCACCGGAATGCGATCGGTGCCCTGGCTGAAAGCGAGATGATCCGGCACCGGCTGACGATGCGTCATTATGTCATGGATGCGGTTGTTGTAACCGCCGCATCCTTGACGGAATCAAGCATCGTTCGATGGTGGCGCGTTGCGCGCATGGTGGTTCACGGTTAGGCGACTATTGGTGGTCGCTGGTAACCGCAGGCGCGATCCGTGCGCCCGCCCTTATGGGCGTAACGGCGGTGGTCTTGCCGCCCAGTGCGCGGAGCGCGTTGAGGATCGTCGCGAGGTCGACAACCTCCTGCAGTGCGGCGCCGATGATTGCGGGCAGAAACCCGAAAGCGCCGACGAGCATCAGCCCGATGCTGAGCCCGATCCCCAGCCAGATGCTCTGAATGGCGACGTTCGTTGTACGGTGGCCGATCGCGACCGCCCGCGCGACGCGGGAAAGATCGTCGAGCAGAATGACGACATCCGCAGACTCGCTGGCGGCGGTCGAGCCCTTGGCTCCCATGGCAATTCCGACTTCCGCTGCGGCGAGAACCGGGGCGTCGTTAACCCCATCGCCGACCATGATCACCGGTATGTCGGTGATGCCACGAATGGCCGTCACCTTGTCTTCTGGCAACAGATCGGCGCGAACGTCGGTGATGCCGAGCTTGGCGGCGATGTGCTCCGCTGTGGCCGCCGCGTCTCCGGTGAGCATCAACTGGTGAACCACCCCGAGACGAGCAAGAGCGGCAAGAGTATCGGCTGCGTTCGCCCGGAGGCTGTCGCTGAGGATTATTGTGCCGGCGAAGACACCATCAACGCCCACATAAACAGAGAGTTGGCCGCTGTGCAGGGGCGTCGTCACCACCCCGGTCGCGTTCTCGGAAACGAATGACTGTTTGCCGACAACGACCGTGTGCCCGTTGATAGTTGCGCTGACGCCATGTGTGGCGACTTCACGGGCGTCGACGGAGGGGTGCAACACTAGCCCCCGTTGTTGCGCACCGGTGACAAGCGACTGCGCGAGGACGTGTGACGAATACTGCTCGGCCGAGGCCACCAGGCTGAACAGCTCATCGCTAGAGAGCACACCGGCCGGATTCACGCTCACCACGGATGGTTCCCCATGGGTCAGGGTTCCGGTCTTGTCAAAAGCGACTGTACGAGCGCGCGCGAGCTGCTCCAGAGTCCCCCCACCCTTGACGATGACACCGTCGCGTGCGGCACGGCTCATTCCACCCATGAATGCCACGGGCGCCGCAATGAGCAGTGGGCAGGGAGTAGCAACAACGAGCACCTCAGCAAATCGGACAGGGTCCCCTGAGAGCAACCAAGCGAGCCCCGCAATGAGCAGTGAGACAAAGGTAAACGGGACCGCATATCGGTCGGCAAGGCGCACCATCGGCGCCCGGCTTGCCGAGGCTTCCGCGACTAGTGCAATAATCCGCTGGTACTGACTGTCAGCCGCGCGTGCGCTCACTCGCATTGTGAACGCACGTTCCCCGTTGACCGAACCACTCAGAAGTGTGTCATCGGTCCGTCGTTCGACCGGAAGGCTCTCACCGGTCAACGACGACTCGTCGATCGTCACAATACCCGACAGAAGCACGCCATCGACGGGGATGATCTCGGCAGGTCTCACCAAAATCATGTCGCCGACCGACACCTCGTCAATCGGAATGTCCTCGCTCTGATCTCCTGCCCCGGTGAGTCGATGAGCGCGTTGTGGAGCCCGAGCAAGCAGCGACGTCAACTCTCGTTGTGCGCGCCCGGCCGCGTAGTCCTCGAGCGCTTCTCCACCGGAGAGCATCAGCACGATGACCAGGCTCGCCCAGTATTCGCCGACGACGACCGTTGCGATAATTGCCATGATCGCCAAGACATCGATGCCCCAGAGCCCCCTCAGGAGATCCTTGACCATGTGCCACAACTGAATGGTGGCAATCACCAGGGCGTACACGCTGATCGACCATCTGGTCCAGTCCGAGTGGCCAGCCAGCGCGACAGCGCCACCAGCGAGCGCGACAGCAAGCGTAATCGCGACAACGGGATATCGACGGGCCGCAGCCGTGAGCCATCTCATGCCTCAAGTACACACATAATCACGAGTCATTTCCAGTGAGGCAAGGCTGCCCATCAGGCGGCAGGACCAGCCCCGCTCGCACCAGCCGAGCCTGGCCCAGTGGTGTGCGGGACGGATTCCGAAGCGCTGGCCTCCAAAGCCTCCTCGACCTCGCGCTCCCAGGCATCACGAACCAGCCGATACCAGAGGAAGAACGCGAAGCCCGCGAACACAACCCACTCGATGGCGTAGAAGATGTTCAACCAGTTGAGCTCAACATCAGATGTTGGCACGGGCGAGTCGATCCGCTCAAGCCCCGGCACATTCGAGTGAATCACCACGTATCCGCCATAAATCCCGGCCGAGTCGACCGTTTTCCAGATGTTCAGGATGGAGCCGGCGGCAAGGGTGCTGAGTTTCCCATGCTCGAAATCGGTGTCCTGCGGGGCTTCGCTCGGAAGGTAGCGGCCGGTGATGGTGACGGATACCGGGGGCAGCTTCGTGAGTTCGGCCGCCGCATCCTTCGCTAGTTTCTCCGTCTTGGTCCAGCCGAGTGCGACGGGAAGCCCCGCCGTGCCCGCGCCGGTAGTCACGGCGAAGTGGCCGACTACCCAATAGCCCATGTCAGAACGATTGAGTCGCTCGCTCAGGACGACGTAGTCTCCAGCTACCCACTGGCCTTCGGCCGTCACATCCTGCCCATTCGAGACCTCGCTCACCGGGGACTGTGGCGTCGCCATCGTCTTGAGTGGCACCGGGGTCTCGGTGTCACGCACCACAACTACTCCGGTGGCGATGGCGCGCGACAACTGCCACTGGCTGAGAGCGGCGAAGCCTCCGGCAATCACCATCGCGAGGACGAGCATCGCAATCCAGCGCGGGCGCCGCGCAACCGACCACATTCTCTTTAGTACTCCGGGTCTCGTTCGCGTTCCCTGCGCGGTTCATCCTCGCTGGGGCGCCGCTTCGCTGGGGATTCGGTAGCGCCCTCTATCGGACGCGTCTGGGGGTCACCCGATTCTCGCATGGCATCCTCGATAAGCCTCTCAGCCTCCGCGCGGCTCGGGGAGCGAGCCGGGGTAGCGGCAGGATCGGCCGCCGCGCCCGTCGCAGCACCTACCCCCTCATCCGTCTCACCGAAGTCAACATCGCCAAATTCGGCGAACGCCTCACTGTCCTGCCCTCGAGATGCGTTGTCACCATCGCCGCGACCGGCGAGAGCCGCCTCCATGAGAGCAATATTTTCGTCCTGCTCGAGATGCGACGGTTGCGCGGCGGCGCTCTTCTTTTTCTTCGTGCGGAAGATCACCGCACCAAAGCGCTCCGAGTTGACCGCAAGGATGGGCCCGATGATCGCCATACTGAGCACATAGAGACCCGCAAACGGCGTGAGCCGCTGATCCAGGCCAGCGCTCGTGGCAAGCGTGGCAAGGATCAGCGCGAACTCGCCGCGATTCTGAAGCATCGCGGCCACATTGAATCCGTCCGCGGCGTTGAGCTTGTTGAGCCAGGCGATCAGCTGCCCACCCAGGGTGTTGACCACAAGCGTCATCACCACGGCGACGGTAACCGGCCAGAGCACGCTTCCGAACGTCGCCGGGTTCAGCGTCAGCCCGAAGTTAAGGAAGAAGAATGCGCCGAAAATATCGCGCATGGGCAACGCGAGCTGCTCGATTCGGCCGCGATACCGGGTAGCTCCCAACACAAGACCAATCAGGAACGCACCGATCGCATCCGAGACCCCTAACATTTCGCCGATGCCCCCAAAAGCCACGGCAAGGCCAAAGAACAGGATGGTGAACAGCTCATCGTCCTTGGTCTGAATAAGCCGCGAGACTACGCGGCCACCCCAGCGAGCGATAGCAAACATGGCCACCAGGAAGGTGAAGGAAATTGTCAGCTCCAGCACGATTGGCCACAGGTCGGTCTTCCCGCCGATCACAACCGCCACGATCGCTAGGTAAATGGCGATGAAGACGTCTTCCACGACCGCGACACCGAGGATGACAGGGGTCTCGCGATTAGGCAACCGCTTGAGCTCGATGAGCAGCTTCGTCACGATCGCGCTGGATGACGTGGCCGTCATTCCCGCGATGATGAGCGCCTCCCTCGTGCCCCAGCCCACCCACATCCCGAAGGCGAAGCCGACACCCATGTTGATGGCGATACGGGTGCCACCGGAAAGCAACAGGGAGCCGGCATTGCCGAAGAACTCGTCCTGGTCGAACTCAAGACCAAGGTTAAACAGCAGCAGGATCAGTCCGATCACCGCGATAAGTTCGATGTGATCGGTGCCGAGATTGAGCGGGAACCAGCCAACATGCGGGCTTGCGAGCACACCGACCAGCATGTAAACCGGAATGACTGGCAGGCCAATCAGCTTGCCGAGACGACCGAAAACGTAGGCGATGAGGAGGAGCGCGCCCAACGTCGCGAGCTCTTCTCCCACGTCCACGATCAGCTGCCCGGCGGGGTGTTTGGTGCGGTCGTCGTCGGCTGCGTCGTTGTTCCCGGAGCTTTTGCGGCGAGGTTCATGTCCCCCGTGCGGTAAAAATTAAACGCCTTGGTGACCTTCTCAGGCGCCCCAGCGACGACAAGCGTGTCGCCAGGGAAGACCGTGAAGTCATCGGATGGCGCTGGGTTCGCCGACTCGCCCCGCACGACCGCAACCACGGTGAGCCCCACAACCCCGCGGGACGCCAGGTCGCCGAGCTTCTGCCCCGCAATGTGGTCGTCGTAATCGACCGTAAACCAGTCGATGCTGAGACCAGGCAACTGTTCCAAGCGTTCGAGCGATTCGGTTATGCGTGTTCCACCCAAAAGTTCTGCAAGAGTGTGTGCCTCGTCCTCGGTCAGGCGCAGGGAAACCTTGCTGGCATCCGACCCATCTTGCTCGTCCGCAAAGGTAATAAGGTCGCTGTGCCCGGAGCGATGGGTGATCACTCCGGCCTTGCCGCCGTCGGCGGTGACGAAAGTGTGCAGGACGCCAACGCCCGGAAGCTTGACCCGTTTCACATCGACCATGGAAGGCTCCTTTACTTCGTGGCGACGATATCGGGGGCCTCAAGGCGCACCCGGTCTGCCGACTCGTCGTCAGGTTCGCTCTGGCTGGCGCGCTCAGCCATGACGCGCTTCAGGTAGGTGCTCACCTCGCGTTCCTCCTGCTCGTGACCCCAACCGAGAGCCTCAGCCATCAACCGCGCCGCTACTGGTGCAGCAGAAACCCCACGATCCCAAGCTTCGATCGAGATTCGGGTGCGGCGGGCAAGCACATCCTCAAGATGCAGAGCGCCCTCGTGCGTTGCCGCGTAAACCACCTCTGCTTCCATGTAGTCGTCGGCGCCGGGGAGCGCATTGCCAAGTTCCGGACGCTCACGGATGAGATCGAGCAGCTCATCGGTCAGCACGCCATAACGGTTTAACAGATGTTCGATCCGCACCTTGTGCACGCCGAACGCTCTGGCAATCTTCGCGCGCTTGTTCCACGCTGCACGATAACCCTCGGCTCCAAGCAGGCTGATGTCTTGCGTTACGCTCGGCGAAACTTTGCCATCGAGGGCGTCCACGGCCGCGTCGATCGCATCCTTCGCCATAATCCGATACGTCGTCCATTTGCCGCCCGCGATCACCACGAGACCGGGAACCGCATGCCCGACCAGGTGCTCGCGGGAGAGCTTCGACGTCTCTTCCGACTCACCGGCGAGTAGCGGGCGCAGGCCCGCGTAGACACCCTCAACGTCGTCGCGGGTGAGTTTGACCGACAGCACCTTGTTGACATGCTCCAGCAGGTAATCGATGTCCGCGGCGGTTGCGGCCGGATGCGCCTTGTCGAGGTTCCAGTCGGTGTCCGTCGTTCCGATCAGCCAGTGCCTACCCCAGGGGATGACGAACAACACGCTCTTCTCGGTGCGGAGCAGGAGTCCCATCGTGGACTGGAACCGGTCACGGGGAACGACCAGGTGCACGCCTTTCGATGCCCGCACCTTGAACTGGCCGCGCTCGCCCACCATTGCCTGGGTGTCATCCGTCCACACTCCGGTCGCGTTGACGACCTGCCTGGCCTTGACCTCAAAGCGCTCGTCGGTCTCCAAGTCGTGCGCGCGCACGCCAATCACACGCTCGCCGACCTTGATAAAGCCCTCCACCCGCACCCGGCTGGCCACGTGCGCGCCATAGAAGGATGCCGTGCGGGCGAGGCTCGAAACGTAGCGAGCGTCATCCACCTGGGCGTCGTAATAGGTGATTCCTCCGATGAGCGCGTCGTTCGCGAGCCCCGGAATCGCCCTACGCACCTGCGTCTTCGTGAGGTGACGGTGGTGAGGGACACCGGGGGGCCGACCGCCGGTGTAGCTGAAAATGTCGTAGAGCAGCATGCCAGCGCCAATGTACAGGCGCTCGATGATCGGTTTCGTGAGGGGGTAGAGGAAGCGCACCGGCTTCACCAAATGCGGGGCGAGCCGTTGCAGCAACAACCCGCGCTCCATGAGCGCCTCGCGGACCAGACGGAAGTCGAGCTGCTCAAGGTAGCGGATGCCGCCATGCACGAGCTTGGACGATCGGCTCGACGTGCCGCTGGCCCAATCCCTCGCCTCGACCATTCCGACGCTCAGGCCGCGCGTGACCGCATCCAACGCGCTGCCAGTGCCGACTATCCCGCCACCGATCACCAGAATGTCGAGTTCCTTGGATTTCAACGCACCGATGGCGGCTGCGCGCTCTTCTGCGCCGAGCTTTGCCGAACGGGTTACCGTCTTGAGTTTCGCCATCACAACTCTCCTGGGGTTACTACGAGCCTGTTCCTGCCTGCACTAATTACTTGTGGTACGGAGCTACAACTACTTCCACGCGCTGGAATTCCTTAAGGTCGGAATACCCCGTGGTCGCCATTGACCTGCGCAGCGCACCGACCAGGTTGATCGAACCGTCCGCGACCGTAGACGGACCGAACAAGATCTGCTCCAGCGGCGCCACCGAACCGACCTCCACGCGGTGACCGCGCGGCAGTTCGGAGTGATGCGCCTCTGCACCCCAATGCCAGCCGCGCCCTGGCGCCTCTGTGGCCTTGGCGAGAGTACTACCGAGCATGACGGCATCAGCCCCAACCGAAAACGCCTTCGCGATGTCACCACTGGTTCCCAGTCCACCATCGGCTATCACATGAACGTAACGGCCGCCCGACTCGTCCATGTAATCGCGGCGCGCACCAGCAACATCCGCCACCGCCGTCGCCATCGGTGCGTGGATGCCGAGGCTGGCCCGTGTGGTCGAGGCAGCGCCGCCGCCGAAGCCGACGAGCACTCCCGCCGCACCCGTGCGCATGAGGTGCAGCGCGGGCGTGTAGCCGGCAGCACCGCCAACGATGACAGGGACATCGAGCTCGTAGATGAACTTCTTGAGGTTGAGTGGTTCCTGCGTCTTGGAGACGTGCTCCGCGCTCACCGTGGTGCCGCGGATGACGAATAGGTCGACGCCGGCAGCCACGACAGTCTTGTACAGCTCCTGGGTTCGCTGCGGCGACAGTGCAGCTGCGACGGTGACCCCAGCAGCACGGATCTCGGCGAGGCGAGTGCTCACCAGTTCTGGCTTGATCGGTTCGGCGTAAATCTGCTGCATACGAGTCGTGGCCTGATCTGAGGGGAGTGAGCTGATCTCCTCAAGGAGTGGCTCGGGGTCGTCGTAGCGAGTCCAGACGCCCTCGAGATCGAGCACGCCAAGGCCCCCGAGCTGGCCCATGCGGATGGCCGTAGCCGGAGAGACCACAGAGTCCATCGGTGCTGCAAGGAACGGAATCTCGAACTGGTAGGCGTCGATAGCCCAGCTGACCGAGACATCCTGCGGATCCCTGGTTCGGCGGCTCGGAACGATCGCAATGTCGTCGAACGAGTACACGCGGCGTGCGCGCTTGGCGCGTCCGATCTCTACCTCAGTCACGACCCAATCCTACCCGTCGGGCCCGGGCTCCCCTCCCGTTCCTGGCCACCGCAACGCCCATGGCGGGCCGCCATCATCCCGTGCTTGCCACACCAACTCGTGGCGGGCCGCCACGCTACCGTGCGAGCCGCACCATACCGGGCGGGCCACACCACCCCTCTGGTGCGACAAACATCCTCGTTGCGGGCAAGCCTGTCGGCTGCCCCAGTTTCCACACGGCATTCGTGCTCAGCACGCCAGAAATAATCGACGTCCATGTGACCCTGTCGATCCGTGAACCGCACCTGTAACTCGGGTGCGGGATAGCCGAGCTGGTGGATGACCGCGCGAATCACGGACTCCCCAAAGGAATCCGAGAAAGAGGTGCCGAAGTCGACCACAGTCTGAGCATGCCGCGCACGATACCGAGGATCAAGCCACCCACCCTGAGCCTGCTGAGCAACCAGATAC
>JBDTIM010000131.1:0-14437 GCA_039936355.1 Lacisediminihabitans sp.
CCAAACACACCGCCGGATGCGAGCGCCCACCACCCATGGACAGTTTGCCAGCAGGTGCCGGAATACAGGTCGTCCGAGGCACACCCTGTCAACCAGGCGTGGATGCGTAAGCCCCTGGAACCGGATCCGGACGACATGAGCACAGCGGCCGCCGCCGCCAGGATCAGAACAGGGACAGCAAGGATTCGCAACCTGACCCCCGCGAAGTACACGGCGCCGAGCACAATGCTGATCAGAATAATCACCGTGCCCAGGTCACCTCCCAGAAGGACGAGCCCCAGGGCGGCTCCCGCGACGGGCACGATGGGCATTGCCACCTCGTGCCAATCTTCCAGTGCATCTCTTTTCTTGAGAAGCGTGAGCGCGAGCCACAAAACGAGGGCCACCTTGAGCGCCTCTGAGGGCTGCGCGTTGAACCAACCGATCCTGACCCAGTTGCGGTTTCCGCCCTGTGCGATGCCTAACCCTGGGACGAATACCAGAAGCTGCAATCCCACGGCGATCGCCATCGCGGTAGCCGCCCATCTCTTCCAGAAGATCGGCGGCATCCGGGATGCAATAAGCATCAGCGGGATACCGACCAGAGCGAAGAGTCCCTGGCGCAAGAACCCCGTGAAGAAGTCTGCACTCGCCTTGAACGACTCGACTGACGACGATGAGAGCACCATGACGAGCCCAAATACCACGAGGAAGAGCGTTGCTCCAAGCAGGAGGAAATAATTGCCCGTCTCGGCGCCGAAAATGCGCTTGACAGCGACGATCGCAGCAGGTGCGTCCCCGCGGGACGGTGGTTCAGGCGCCGGGCGTTGGCGGGAGCGCGGAGGGCTGGTTGTCATCCGGCAAATCTCCCAACAACTCGTGCACCGCGGCTGTGAAGCGGTTACCGCGATCGGCGTAGTTCGTGAATTGATCCATGGATGCGGCTGCTGGGGCAAGCAAAACCACATCCCCTCCCTGAGCGGCTGCGGCTGACAACCGCACAGCGGTAGGCATCACCTCATTAGTGTCAGTCGAAATGACCTCGAACACAGGGAGTTCCGGCGCGTGTCGCGCGAAAGCCTCAAGCAGAGGTTGACGGTCGTTGCCAATTACCACTGCAGCCCGCAGTCTGGACACCTGCGCGGAAACCAGCTCGTCGACATCCACACCCTTAAACAAACCGCCGACGATCCACACGATCGACTCGAATGAGACGAGTGCCGCTGCCGCCGCATGCGGGTTGGTGGCCTTCGAATCGTTGAACCAACGCACGTCGCCAGACGTGGCGACAAGTTCGGTGCGGTGTTGGTCGAGCCGAAACGCTCGCAATGCCCTCCGGATGGTCTCAGGTGCCACACCCACTGACCTAGCCAGGGCGGATGCCGCAAGCACGTTCGCAGTCATGTGCGGAGAGCCGAGACCCACGCCGCCAAGCTCGGCGGAAGTCACCAGCTCAAGCGCGCTGTGATGGCGGTCACCCAGGAATGCGCGATCAACCAGGATTCCATCGACGACTCCGAGATCGCTGAGCCCAGGCACACCGAGCGTGAAACCGATCGCACGGCAACCGTCGACCACATCTGCCTCTTCGACCATCGCTCGCGTAGCGGAATCCTGCTGGTTAAAGACACACGCGACCCGTGTCGCCTGGTACACCTTCGCCTTGGCCGCCCTGTAGGCATCGGCCGAACCATGCCAGTCGAGATGATCGTCAGCGAGATTGAGACAGACACTCGAATGCGCCGAGATGCTGTCCGCATAGTGAAGTTGGAAGCTCGACAACTCGACCACAAGTATTTCAAATCCACTGGGATCGCGTATCGCATCGAGTACAGGAACTCCGACGTTCCCGCACGCGATCACCCTGCGACCGTCGGCGGCCAGCATCGCCGCCACCAATTGCACGGTTGTGGTCTTGCCGTTCGTACCCGTCACCGCGATCCACTCGGCCGCGGTACCCACTTTGTCTCGCAACCGCCACGCCAACTCGATGTCGCCCCACACCGGCACACCGTGTTCGCTCGCCCAGACGACCAGTGGATGTGTCGGCCGAAACCCGGGGGAAACCACCACAAGCTCCGGTGCGAACGCTTCCAGCTTCGCCACCGCGCTCGGCACCTGCCCGGTCAGCACCACGGGGACGCCGATGACCTCGAGGACTTCCGCCGTCCGGGAGTCGGCGGAGTCGGCCAACACGAGGCATTTTGCACCCAGTTCGGCGAGAGTGTCTGCCGCGGCGAATCCCGTCATTCCGAGGCCAAGGACGGCCACGCGGAGCCCGCTCCAATTGTCATGCCAGCTGCGGAGGTTTGTTACATCAGCAGTGTTTCTCATCAGCTGCGAGTGACCCATTCGATGTAAAAGATACCAATCCCGGCCGCGACGAACAATCCGGAGATAATCCAGAACCGCACGACGATAGTCACTTCGGCCCAACCTTTCATCTCAAAGTGATGATGAAGTGGACTGGCACGCCAAATTCGCTTGCCCCGCGTCGCCTTGAAGTAGATCCGTTGCACGATGACCTGACCGGTGATGATGAGGAAGAGCCCCCCGATAAGCACAAGCAACAGTTCTGTCCGCGACAGAATCGCGAGGGCGGCCAGCGCGCCGCCGAGCCCGAAGGCACCGGTGTCTCCCATCATGATTTGCGCGGGCGACGTGTTCCACCACAGGAATCCAATGACAGCACCGACGATCGCGGCGGCAATGACGGCAAGTTCCAGCGGGTTAGAGACGTCGTAGCACTTCACCTGATCGACAGCCTGCAGGACGCCGTAGCACGACTGCTTGTTTTGCCAGAAGCCGATCACCACATACGAGCCGATTGCGAAGATGGAAGCGCCGGCGGCAAGGCCATCCAGCCCATCTGCGAGATTAACCGCATTGGAAACCGACGTCGTGATAAACGCCACCCAGATCGCGAAAACGACAAAACCGAGGCCGGCGCCGAACAGCGCCACCAGATTGAGGCCGTCGATATCACGCACAAACGAGATTGCCGAGGACGCCGCAGTCTGACCATGCGCGTCGCGGTGATTCAGGGCCAGAACCGCGAAGATGACGCCAACTATGACCGTGCCGACGATCTTGTATGGGCCACTGACGCCGAGGCTGTTCTGCCTTCGCACCTTCATGAGGTCGTCTGCAAAGCCGACTAACCCGACCCCCACCATCATCATAATGACCAGAAGCGCGGATGCCGATGGCCGCTCCCCCGCCACCATCTTTCCGAGAAAGTAACCGACGACCGACGCCGTGATGAACACGACACCGCCCATCGATGGTGTCCCCCGCTTGACGACGTGCGTGGTGGGAGTATCCGCCCGGATGAACTGGCCGAGGTTCAGTCGTCGGAAAGCCTTGGCGAACAGCGGGGTCAGTAGAAGGGTGAAGATCATCGACGTCGCGGCGGCGACGAGGAGCGCTATCACGAGGTGACGCCCCCGAGTCGGTCGCCAAGAAATCGAAGTCCGGCGGATTTCGAGGACTTTACAAGCACGATGTCACCCTCGCGCAGTTCATCACGCAACAGATCGTATGCCTCGTCCGTACTGCCGACGAGGACCGACTCTCCGTTCCACGAGCCTTCAAGTCCTGCAGCGTTATGGATGTGTCGCGCACCGTGTCCCACCACGACGAGCTTCTGCACGTTGAGTCGTACCACCAATCGACCGATGTGGTCGTGCGCCTCGTCCGCCACGTCTCCGAGTTCCGCCATCTCGCCCAAGACCGCGACGGAACGCTGAGTGGGCCCGACGATTTGCGCGAGCGTCTTGAGCGCTGCGGCCATCGAGTCGGGGCTCGCGTTGTACGCGTCGTTGATGACAAGGACTCCGTTCGGAGGCCTCAGAATCTCCATCCGCCAGCGCTCGGCACGAATCATCCCCTCGATCGCGACGAGGGTTGCATCGAGCGGCACGCCTAACTCCCGTGCCGCCGCAATCGTTGCGAGAGCGTTCATGACGTGATGCTCGCCGAGGATCTGCAGCTTCACATTTCGATGTTCGTCCCCGGAGTGCAGTTCGAACACTGTCCCGTCGGCCGTCGCCAGGAGGTCTTCGGCCCGAGGATCTGCGCGTTCGTCGAGCCCGAACCAGACGACGCGAGCCGCAGTCTGTCCTGACATCGCTGCGACTCGATAGTCGTCACGATTCAGGATCGCAACTGCCGAGCTTGACAACCCGGTGACGATCTCCGCTTTGGCCTTCTGTGTGGCTTCAAGGCTCTGAAAGACACCGGCGTGAGCGAGGCCAACCTTGAGCACGATGGCAATATCCGGCTGTGCCATCGCGGCTAGCTTGCCCACCTCGCCCGGACCTCCCGCACCCATTTCCACGATCAAATAACGGGTGTCGTGCGTAATCTTCAACATCGAGATCGGCGCGCCAACCTGGTTGTTGTACGAGCCCTGAGGTGCGACCGTTGCACCCTGGGTTTCGAGTACGGCGCGCAGAAGGTTCTTCGTGGTGGTCTTACCGTTCGAACCGGTGATTCCGACGACGCGCAGGCCACCAGCGGCGCGAACCCTGGCGACAACCTCTTTCGCAAGCATGCCCAGCGCGACCACACCATCCGACACCAGTACTTGGGGAATACTGATCGGCAACGAGTGCTCGACGACCAAGATCGCTGCACCGCCACGAACAGCAGCATCCGCAAAAAGATGCCCGTCCGTCGTCTCGCCGGGGAGTGCGAAGAACACCGACCCAGCGCTGACCAGTCGGGAATCCGTCTCGACCGTTCCCGAAACGATCTCGTCCTCTGACGCACCAGCGGGTACCGCGAGCACGCCGCCCACAGCGGACGCGAGCTCAGCGAACGTGAGCGCGATCACCTATGCCCAGCCAGCTTCGCGAAGGGCTGCGCGCGCCTCTGCCCTCGCAGAGTACGGCGTGCGAACGCCCCGGATATCCCGATAGTCCTGATGACCCGGACCCGCCCACAAAATGGAGTCGCCTTCTCTGGCGAGGGAAACAGCGTGACGAATGGCTGCCTCTGGGGAGCTCACCTCGGACAAATCCGCCTGATGCTCCGCGAGCCCGGCTCCCTCGATCAATGTTGCCCTGATCGACGCTGGATCTTCAAAGCGCGGGTGATGGTCGGTGATGACGAGGATGTCGGAGCCTTCCGACGCAACACGTCCCATCTCGTGGCGCTTGGTGGCATCTCGGTCGCCGTCGGCTCCGAACACCATGATGACCCTGCCGGATGTCACCTTGCGAACTGCTGAAAGAGTGTTGAGGAAGGCATCAGGGCTGTGCCCGAAGTCGACGTAAACGGAAGGGCCGGTGTCACCCGAGACGCGCTCCGTACGACCGGGAAGGTAGGCAACGATGCCATCAGCTATTGCCTGGCCAATGGCCTCAAGCTCGAACCCGGCCTCGACCAGCATGACGACGGCAAGCCCTGCGTTTGACGCCATGTGCCAGCCGATGAGCGGGACCCTGGTGACGAGCGATCGCCCCTCAGGTCCGGTCAGTTTAAACTCTGTATACGCAGCCTGCTCGTCTAGAATCTCGACCGCCCATTCGGCGCCGCTGTCCAAGCTGGCGGAAACGGTGGTCACGGGGATGCGGGATTCCTCAACGACGCGCTGACCCCAGACAGAGTCAAGTGAGACGACTCCACGCTTGCCGTGTTCCGGTGTGAAGAACACCAGTTTGGACTGGAAATACTCTTCCATCCCCGCGTAGTCATCGAGGTGGTCGTGGCTCAGGTTGGTGAATGCGACGATGTCGAACATGATGCCATCGACCCTGTTGCTGGTCAGCGCCTGCGCGCTCACCTCGACCGCGACGGCACGCACCTCGCTTTCCCGCATCCGTGCGAGCAACGCGTGCATCTCGCTCGCCTCTGGGGTGGTGAGCCGGCTCACGACAGTGAGGTCACCAATGTGCCGCTCGGCCGTTGAGCTGAGCCCGGTCACCAATCCGAGCTGCTTCAGAATTCCCTCGAGCAGATACGCGGTGGATGTCTTGCCATTCGTTCCCGTGACCCCCAGTAGCAGCGGAGGGTGCTCCTTGGTCTGATACACCCACGCCGAGATGTCTCCGAGTGCAGACCGGGGGGAATCCACGATCACGATGGGCAATCCCGAATCGGTCGCGAGCACCGCACCATCCCGGTCGGTCAGCAGCGCGACGGCGCCTGCCGCCTTCGCTTCCGCGGCGTAGCCGGCTCCGTGGCTGTGCACACCCTTGATTCCGACATACAGGTCACCCGGCTGGACTTCGGTGCTCCTCAGAGTTACCCCTGTGAGTTCTACCGCGTCCAGCGATCCGATGTACTCAAGACCAAACTCCGACACGAGTGCGGAGAGCGGCCTGGCTACCGGATGCTCGGGCCTGAGGACCGGTGGGATCCGAGCGGTCACGTCATCCTCTTTCTCACCAGGTGGTCGGCGGACTCGTCGAAGGAGTCGTGGACGGCGGGACTCGGTAAGTCTTGAGCACCTGGGTCATTATCTTTTGGAAAGTCGGCGCTGCGGCGGCCGACGTTTTCATAATAGCTGGCTTGGTATAGGTCACGAGCACGCCGTATTGCGGGTCTTCGGCCGGCGCAAGTCCTGACAGAGACACGATCCGGTCCCTGGTGTAACCCGCTCCATTCGGTCCGGCGACCTCGGCCGTGCCGCTCTTAGCAGCCACCCGATAGCCGGGGATCTGAAGCGCGGAAGCGAGCTCTCCCCCGGTAACAACGCTCTCCAACATGTTCACGACGGTCTTCGCCGAGGCCTCTGAAATGACGCGCACCGGTGCGCCCGACGGCAGATCCGAGACCGTACCATCTGGCTTGGTGCAGCTCTCCACGAGGGTCAGCGGAAGCCTAACCCCGCCGTTGGCGATCGCCTGGTACGCGCCTGCAAGTTGGACTGCCGTCACCGCGACGCCTTGCCCGTAGAGCATGTCGTACTTTCGCTGGTCGTCCCAGTTCTTCACCGGCGGAATGCCGCGTGCCGACTCCCCCTGGAAGTCAACGGCGCTTTTCTGACCAAGCCCAAACTTGGTCATGTAGTCGAACCTCTGTTGCTCGGGAACCCTGATCCCGATCATGGAAATTCCGACGTTGGATGATTGCTGTAACACGCCGGTCAGGGTGAGGCGTTCGGTCGCGTGGTTAGTGGCGTCGCGGATAGTTCCGCCCTCTGGCGTCTTCCAGAGTGAAGGAACGGTCGCCTGCGTCGCAGGGGTCGCCAGCCCGGAATCAATCAGCATCGACGCACTCAGCGCCTTCATCGTCGACCCGGGCTCGTAGTAGGCATTAAACGCAAGGGAGCCGAGATTGTGGATGGGCGTTGCATTCACGTTGTTGGGATCGACAGAGGGCCAGTCCGCCAGAGCCATGATGTGGGCATCCTTGACCCGGTAGACGATCGCCGTGGCCGACTGTGCGCCGAGAATTGTCCCCTGCTCCGCGATGGCCTGCTGGACGAACCACTGCAGATCCCTGTCGATAGTGAGCTTCAGGGTGCCGCCGTTGACGGCCTCCTTCTCCGTTACTGTGCTGCCCGGAATTCGGACTCCGTCTGCACCGCGTTCGTAGGTGGATGAACCATCCTTGCTCTCGAGGCATTGGTCTTCGATCTTTTCCAAGCCGTATTGCGGCCCTTCCGTGCCGACGAAACCCACAAGGTTGCCGGCCACGGCGCCATCCGGGTAGGTGCGCGCAGGATGCTTCTGATCCCAAATGCCCGTGATGGAAAGTTTGCGAACCGATCTAAGGACGGCCGTGTCGACACCCTTGGCCACATAGGCGAAGTCAGAATTCGGATTCGTCGTCATCGCTTGGTATACGGTGTTCTGATCCTGCCCGGTGACTTTCGCGATGTGGCCGGCGGCCTCTAGAACGGTGAGCGGCACACTCTTTCCACTGACCCGGGAAGTGAAGACCCCTTTGGCCAGTGCCTGCGCGACTGTGCGCGGTGACACCGTGATGTCATAACGAAGGACGCTGGCTGCCAAGACGGAGCCGTTGGTATCGACAATATTGCCCCTTGCGGCATAGCTTGTGATCGCGATTGCGCGCTTGTTGAAGGAATCCTTATTGAGTTGGTCTGCTCGCACGACCTGAATGTCGACCAGTCGGACTACGAAGACTCCCACGATGGCGAAAGTCAACAGCAGCGCGAGGAAAAGTCGTCTTCTGCTGGATGCTGACTTCCTCACGTTCCCCTCCTTCCGTGCCCGCCGTGAAGCACTCGGCTCAGTGGGTCACCGGCGAGGGCAAAACTCCCGGAGTCGACGCTACTGAGCCTGTAGCGGTTGTCCCGGCAGGCGCGCCAGCCTTCACCGTCGTCGCAGCATCCGAACCCTGTGCAGGCTGCTCTGGTAGCAGTGCGTTCGGGATGAGAGCGCCATCGGCTCCGATCACGGCAGCCTGCGACGCCTGCATGGCTGTCGGCGTGCCGATCACCGCCCCGTCGGACAAGCGAAGATACACGGCCGGTGCCGTACTCATGACCATGCCCAACGCTTCAGCCCGTGCTGACAGATTCTGTGGAGATTTGAGTACATCCAGTTGCTCGGTGTAGGTCTGCGCGTCCCTGGAGAGCTCGGTCTGCTGCACCTGCAGCGCCGATATTTGATACGCACCATTGGAAAGCACGATGCTGAGCAATAGCTGCACCATCAGGATCACGAAAAGGCCGGCCACGGTAACGAGCGCATACACGGTGCGCGGCCTGGCACGACGCTGGGTGCGGGTCGAGACGATCTCGATGTGCGGCGTGTGCTCCCGGGCTGGACCGCGCGGCGAGCGAGCAGGCAGCGAATAGGCGAGGTTGGTCATGCAGCTCTCCGCAATCTCTCGGCGGCACGAAGGCGCACGGGAGTCGCCCTAGGGTTGTGTGCCTTTTCCTCATCGCTGGCCAACTCCGCACCGCGAACCAGCAGCCTGAGTTCAGGGCGGTGTTCTGGTAGCTCGACCGGCAGCCCCGCTGGGGCAGTGGACGAGGATGCCGCGACAAGCGCACGCTTGACGATGCGGTCTTCGAGCTACTGGTACGCGAGCACGACCATCCGACCACCGACCTCCAGAGCCGCTATCGCCTCGGGAATCGCTTTCTCCAAAGCGGACAGCTCCTGGTTGACCTCGATACGCAGAGCCTGAAACACTCGCTTCGCTGGATGTCCGTTTCGCTGGACTGCGGCCGGTGTCGCAGCCACGATGATCTCCACAAGCTGCGACGACCGCACCAGAGGGGCGGACTCGCGGCCGGCTACGATCCGTTTCGCGTATCGCGGTGCGAGCTTCTCTTCGCCATACGCGTAGAAGATGCGCCGCAGCTCTGCCTCGCTATATTCCGCGAGGACTCGCTCGGCGGTGAGCGTCGATGTCGCGTCCATCCGCATGTCGAGAGGGGCATCCTTCGAATAGGAGAAACCCCGTTCAACCCGATCCAGCTGCAGGGACGAAACGCCGAGGTCGAACAGGATGCCCGACACCTCCGTAATCCCGAGGTCGTGCAGCGACTCCGTGAAGCGGTCGTACACGGTGTGGACGAGGTGGACGCGATCGCCAAATCCCGCAAGGCGTTCCTGGGCTATGGCGATTGCGTCTGTGTCCCGGTCCAGCCCGACGAGGACCAGTTCCGGAAAGTGGGCGAGGAATGCCTCGGCATGGCCGCCCATGCCGAGCGTCGCATCCACGAGAACGGCACCGGGCCGGGTGAGTGCGGGTGCCAGAAGTTCAAGTGTTCGCTCGAGCTTCACTGGGGTGTGGATATTTGTGTCGACCATGGCTACCGGAGAGGCTCCTTACCCCTGATCCCCATCCGATCCGACCTGTCACCGGGGAAGTGTGACAGGGCGCGTGAGCGGCTGGGAGTCAGAAGCAAGGTGCTAGAAGAGTCCGGGAATCACCTCCTCCGTAAGAGTCGCGAAGGTTTCGGATTGCTCTGCGTAGTACTTCTCCCACACTGCCGTGTCCCAAATCTCAGCATGATTGCCCACACCGACGACGGTGAGTTCACGCTGAAGGCCCGCATACGCGCGCAACTGGGCGGGAATAGTGACCCGACGCTGGGCATCCGGCACCTCAGCGTTTGCGCCGGAGAGGAACATCCTCAGATAGTCACGGTCCTGCTTGGTCACCGCCGGCGTCGCGCGAAGCTTCTTGTGGATCTCTTCGAATTCGCGCGAACTGTAGACATACAGGCAGCGCTCCAGTCCGAGGGTGACGACAAGCCCGGATTCGAGTTCCGCCCAGAACTTGGCGGGAAGGATGACACGGCCCTTGTCATCAAGCTTGGGTGCGTACGTACCAAGGAACACTGCGGATCACCCCCAACTCTCCGGCCTGGATTCAGGTAGCCTCCACTTTACTCCACTTCCCACCACGATTCAATGGAATTGGCCCGAACTGGGGGTAACTTCACATTGCATGCCATATAGATACGGCAGTATGCAAGTGGAGGAGTTTTCCACACGAACCACAAACGCGGCCGTTTCCAGAGCACAAAAAAAGACCGACCATGTGGTCGGTCTTCGAAGCAACCTGCTCGCGTACCCCCTGGCGGCCTCCCGCCACTACATCAGCTCGTCGCCCTACTGATCGTGGCCATCCTGGCGCTTTTCCCAACGGTCGTTCATGCGCTGCATGAAATCCGGTTTCGCCGCCGCTGGCCCAGCGGCAGTCCCGCTCCCAGGAGCCATAGGCGTACCTGCTGGACTGCCCGCTGCGCGCGGTGCAGAGATCGCCACCAGCACACCGACGAACATGACGACAAATCCGGCAATACCGATGACGGGCAACCTCACGGCAACGCCCGTCACGATTGCCGCGATGCCAAGGATCCCTACCAGGATCCCCACGACGATCGCGGTGTAATTGCGCTTGCCGTCGCGGTTGCTCACGGTCGCGACGAAGTCAGAATCATTGTGATAAAGACTCCGCTCCATCTCCTCCAAGAGGCGCTGTTCTTGTTCAGACAACGGCATGGTGACTCCTCCCAGGCTTGAGACCGAAGAACGGTAACTCTCAATTGTATGCTCCATAGCGTGGCTAGGCTAGGTTCGTGGCTGAGAGTGCGCGGTTAGTTGACTTGGTACAAGCTGGTATCGACCAGTTTCTCGACGATCGCAAACCACTTCTGAGCTCGATCGCACCGGAGCTCGAGACATTCATCGACTACTCCCGCGAATTACTCCAGGGAGGGAAGCGGTTCAGGGCGCTTTTCTGTTACTGGGGATGGCAATCGACATCGGGTCCCGCGTCTCGCGGTGCTGGCGATGAACGCACCAATCCGGCGGCTAACCTCGAGGCGGTACTCGATGTGGCGAGTGCCCTTGAGATTTTCCACGCCGCGGCACTCGTGCATGACGACATTATGGATAATTCAGACACCCGCCGCGGGATGCCCGCAGCACACAGAAGGTTCGAGAGTCTGCACTCCGCGAGCACATGGTCGGGTTCAGCTACAGCGTTCGGCAGCTCAGGCGCGCTCCTTCTTGGCGATCTGCTGTTGGGTTGGAGTGACGAGCTTTTCGACAATGCCCTGAGGCGCCTGTCAAACACGGGATCAGCCGCGGCAGCCCGGCGCGAATTCAACACGATGCGGACGGAGGTCACTCTTGGCCAGTACCTCGACATAGTTGAAGAGCAGTCATGGGATACCCACCCCGAGGCCGAGCACATCGAACGCGCCCACAAGGTCATCGTCTACAAGTCTGCGAAGTACAGTGTCGAGGCTCCACTCGCAATCGGCGCAAGTCTGGGCGGTGGGACCCTCGAGCAGCTCGCCGCTCTCCGCGCCTTCGGAATACCACTCGGGACCGCGTTCCAACTACGCGACGATCTGCTCGGTGCCTTCGGTGACGCCGAGCTCACCGGCAAGCCGTCCGGTGATGACCTGCGAGAGGGCAAGCGGACGGTGCTCATCGCGCTCGCGCGC
This sequence comes from Lacisediminihabitans sp., assembly GCA_039936355.1. Classification (GTDB taxonomy): domain Bacteria; phylum Actinomycetota; class Actinomycetes; order Actinomycetales; family Microbacteriaceae; genus Parafrigoribacterium_A. The sequence goes on from JBDTIM010000131.1 coordinate 11,873, forward strand.
GCGAAGCTACCCGCAAATGCGCGCCGTCTGCTCGACGAGTTACTCGGCGACCCCGAACTAACCGCGCATCAGGTCGCGATGCTCCAGGCCTCGATCCGGGACTGCGGGGCCGTCGAACACGTCGAACGCATCATCGATCACAACATGAAGCTTGCGATCGAAGCAATCAGTGACGCCCCGATAACGCCTTCGGCCCGCGACGAACTGATTGGCCTCGCGGACCGGGTGATTCGACGCGCGTCGTAACCTTTTCCAACGCTCACGTAGCGACGCTTGGCGCAGAGCACCGACCGGATTCAGCGGTCAGAAACCGAGCGCCTGCGCAATTCGCCGCACCTCTGCCTTGCGGCCAGCGCGCAAAGCATCGATCGGAGCGGTTCCGAGGCTCTCTTCGGGACTGAGCATCCAGTGCATTGCTTGCTCATCGCTGAAGCCACTGTCGGACAGTACGATAATTGTTCCCTTAAGTTCAGGCAAAGGCGCCCCATCACGCAGGAACAACTCTGGAACTTTCCACACACCATCGACTTTCGTGGCAAGCAGAGTTCGATCTTCAATCAGCCGACGCACTTTACTGACGCCGATTCCCAGAGTCTCAACCAGATCCGGAATCGTTAGCCAGTGCGTCTCAGGCACAGTATTCACAGCACAAGACTGCCAGAACGCGTCGTTCAGGCAAGAGCGACACGGTTTGTTTCGTGCATATTAACTGTAGTCACATTGATCACGGTAATTGACACAAGTATGTATCTGTGCCAGCGTTGACGAAATGCGGCTTTGTCGCATTCTCGGGGCCGGGAGCAGACGGGGAATGACGGATGACCACTACAGCAGACCATGAACCACGGCACAGCGTGCCTAGAGAGCGCGGAATGACAACAGAGTCGAGCGCGCGCAAGGAGCGAACGCGCAAGGACCGCTCGCGCCTGATCAAGGGCATGCTCAACACGATTCCGATCGTGCTCGTCGGCTCGATGGCGCTCAGTATGAATCTGACCGGTCCCGTTCAATCCACGACCCCGAAACGAACGGACAAGCCAAGGACCACTCCGGCAGAACTGGGCAAAGCAATTCGCGGCGCCTTCGCCGATGCGACGAAAATTGTCAGTACTACGCACACAACCACCGCAACGGCACACCTGCAGACGGCAAGCATGCCAAACATTTACCGCGTCGTCGCCGGCGACACCGTCAGCAGCATCGCCGGAAAGTACGGCTTAGCCACGGCATCCGTGCTCGCCATGAACGGCCTCGGCTGGAAATCGGTAATTTTTCCCGGACAGACTCTCCAACTCGGCAAGAGCGCTAGCAGCCCGCGAACGACGACTACCCCGCACACACCGACCGCCAACCGCTACACCATCGTCTCCGGCGACACGGTGGGAAGGATCGCCGCTAAATTCGGGCTCACGGCAAAGACCGTACTGAGCGCAAACGGACTCAGCGCCTCGAGCATCATCTACCCCGGTCAGACTCTGGCTATTCCATCAACCTCGCCAGCCGCGTTCACGTCCGCTCCGGTCGCCTACGTCACCCCCATAGCGACGCCGACAACCCCGCAAGTGTCAATAGGAACAACTCCGGTCACCAGTTCCTACGTGATCGTTCCCGGAGACACCATCAGCAAGATCGCCACAAAATTCGGCATCAGCATCCAGTCAATCCTGAATGCAAACAACCTCAGCTGGTCGAGCATCATCTACACCGGCCGCACAATCACAATCCCCGCGGCTCAAGTACTCACCACTGCGTCCTCAACACCAACCGGGTTGACCGCCGAAATGAAGGCTAACGCTGTCACCATCGTCCGCGTCGGGAAGTCCCTCGGGGTGAGCGACTATGGGCTTGTGATCGCACTGGCTGCGGCAATGCAGGAGTCCGGTCTGCGTAACCTTGACTATGGCGACCGGGATTCGCTCGGGCTGTTCCAGCAGCGACCGAGCGCAGGGTGGGGAACCCCCGCGCAGTTGACCAACCCCAGCTACGCCAGCAAGCTCTTCTTCGGTGGCGCGAGTAGTCCCAACAAGGGCAACACCAACGGACTGCTCGACATCACGGGATGGCAATCCAAGACGGTAACACAGGCGGCCCAAGCAGTCCAGAAGTCTGCATACCCCGACGCCTACGCCAAATGGGAAGCATCGGCCTGGGTCTGGCTCGACCTGCTCGGATAGGAGCACGGCCTCACGGTCGCAGGCTCGCACGGTGTTCGGTGTTCACGGTGTTTTAGCGGACTTGTTCAGCCAGCCAACTTTAGACTCGTCCAGTGAGCAGCAACAGCACTGATCCCCTGATCGGGCGCCTGATCGACGGCAGATACCAGGTGCGCTCACGCATCGCGCGCGGAGGCATGGCCACCGTGTATCTCGCGACCGACCTGCGGCTCGAACGTCGCGTCGCTATCAAGGTCATGCACGGGCATCTGGCCGATGACAACGAATACAAGGCGCGCTTCATCCAGGAGGCACGTTCTGCCGCACGACTGGCTCACCCGAACGTCGTGAACGTCTACGACCAGGGGCAGGACGGCGAGACCGCGTACCTCGTCATGGAGTATTTGCCCGG
>JBDTIM010000132.1:0-10939 GCA_039936355.1 Lacisediminihabitans sp.
TGGCTCTCGGTGAGTTTCTCAGGGTCGAGAGTCGGGAAGTAGTTGCGGTGCAGACCATCCCAATCCGTGCGGAGGTCGCGCAGGAAGTTGATTTTTTGGAAGGCCGAACCTAACTGCCGTGCCCCGCTTGCCAGCCGCGCGCGAGATTCAGCTGTGTAGTTGGCATCCTTCAAGAAGACTCGAAGGCACATCAGGCCCACAACCTCGGCCGAACCGAAAATGTATTCGCGCACCTGTTCCGTCGTGAACGGTGCGGGATCGAGATCGCGCCGCATCGAGGCGAAGAACGGTGCCGTGAGATCCCCGCCAATACTCGCGCTGCGTGCGGTGCAGGCGAATGAGTGCACGATGGGATTCGCACTGTACCCCGTCTGGATGGCCCGTTCGGTCTCGGTCTCGAGCGAATCGAGCATTGCCTGCTGCATCCGGTGGTTTAGTCCGGCTTCCGCAGCCGCTCCATCCACAATTTCATCTGCGATTCGTACGAGGCCGTAGATGTTTCGGATGTCTGGTCTTATTGTCCGATTCAGAAGACGCGTGGCCATCCCGAATGACGTCGAATACTCGTGGATGATGCGCGCGGAACTCTTCTGTGAGGCGCGTGTGTACAGGGCGAGGTCGGTCTCGGCGCCCTGACGGTCCTTCACGATGAACGCTGGCGCGCCTTCGACGCCGCTTCGGTGAGCTGGACTCGAAGAGCAGGGGGAATGCTCGGTGATTCGATGGCAGTCAGGGCAGCACTGGTGTGTTCTGCGATCAACTTTTCGATGAATGAGCGGGCTCCGATTGACTCGAGGATCTCGCGCACTCTGGCGACATCCGTATCGCTCGCGTCGCTGCGACCCAGGATCTCCGTCAGTTCGCTGGTCTCCGAACGCTGCAGTGCGTAACACATCAGTGGCGTGATCTTGCCTTCTCGGATGTCTCCCATCGTGCTCTTGCCCGTGATCTCTGGCGAGCCAAAAATACCGAGAATGTCGTCCCTCAGCTGGAACGCGATGCCCACGTTGCGGCCGTAGTTTCCCAATACCGCGAGTGCCTCAGCACTGGCCTCGGCCAGTATTGCTCCCGCCTGCAGTGGAGCCTGGAAAGAATAGTGCGCGGTCTTCCACTGCGCCATTGATACGACCTGCGACAGAACGGGGATCTCCACTGTGGTGCTGTACGCCACATCCGCGAGCTCACCGGCTGCCGTGATAAACATGCATTCTTCGAAGAGGTCGAGCAGTGCTGTGCGGATGTGATGGTCTATCTCGAGCCGGGCAACCATGGCTTGAGCTGAGTGGATAAGCAAATCGCCACCCAAAATCGCGGATGACTCACCCCAACTTGCTGCCGACTCGCTGCTGAGCCCCTGTTCGCGGGCCCGGGACGAGAATGTGCCGACGACATTGGGACGGCCTCGACGCACCGTGTCTCCGTCGATGACGTCGTCATGGAGAAGATATGCCGCATGCAGCAGCTCGAAAGCGGCGGCGACGACCATGGCGTCGTCTAGATTACTGCCCCCGAATGCACGGTAGGCGTTGACGACGAGGGCTGGTCTGAAGCGCTTTCCTCCGTCACTCGAACCCCGCAGTGCCGCCCACAGGTGAACATACTGCCGCCCGTATGCGGCGGCTTGCAGTTCCTTCTGCTCGAAGAACTCTGCGATGTGTGCCGCTACATAGTCGACGTCGGTAAGGCTGCTGAATCGCTGAACTGTCAAAGTCATGTCGAAACTCGCTTTCGTGAGTCGTGTGAGTCGGCGTGAAGATCGTGATCTGAGCCTCCGAGAAGCGGCAACAGCTCTGCTTGCAGTACGAGCCACGGACTGAACACCGACGGCGTGAGACGAATCGAGCGGCCTAGGTCGAGCGGGTTGACCCAAGCGGAGTCCATGACTTCGCCTGGGTGTGGAGTCGGTCGTTGCGACGTCGATGCGATATAGACGGGGCAAATTTCGTTCTCTACGACGTTCGAAGCGTCGATCGCGCGGTAACGGAATACGGGAAGGGCCAATTCGATCTGCTCGAGCTCAAGCCCGACCTCATACGCTGCGCGACGGTGGACAGCCGTGAGCACGGGTTCTGCTGGGGCAGGATGGCCGCAAAACGAGTTCGACCACACCCCGGGCCACGCGGACTTCGACAGAGCGCGACGCGTGATCAACACGTCGCCGCGCTCGTTGAGGACGTAACACGAAAATGCCAGATGCAGGGGAGTGTCTGGCCCGTGCACGCTCACCTTACTGGCCACGCCGATTGCCTCCCCTAGCTCGCTGAGAAGGACTACTTCGGCATTATCCATCTCGAGCATGAAAATTCCTCAGGGGTTTGCTAGCTTGGCTAATAAATAGTTTGATAAGATTATTGTTCTGCATACAATACATAAATGAATCAGCGCGATAAACCCCCTTCCCAAGTCGAGGACATCGTGCTAGACCTCTTTGCTATCGACCCAGTGCACCAAATCGTCGATTATTCGTCGCTTAACGACGGAGAGCTCAGCCAGGTAGTGAGGGTGTTGGAATCCATCCGACAATGGCGTGAGGCAGAGCAGAGCACGAGCCGTCACTCCCGAAATCTCATGCAGCTCAATGAAAACGACATGAAGGCTCTGCGCTTTCTCGTTATGTGCAAATACGACGGAACTGTTGCAACCCCGGGTGCAATATCCGAACACTTGGGGATCTCCAGTGCCTCTACGACCAAGCTTCTGGACCGACTGGTTGCTGCTGGCCATGTTGAGCGATCAGCGCATCCGAGCGACCGCCGCGCCCTCATGATTACGATCACCCAGCACACTCACGAGCAGGTGCGTGACACAGTGGGACGCACTCATGCGCGGCGCTTCGACGTGGCGGCGCGGCTCACACCGCGCGAGCGGGAGATCGTGATCCGGTTTCTTGATGACCTCAGCATCACGAGCGACGAAGCGCAGGAGAAGCGTGAAGCGTGAAGCGGAGCAGGGTGAAGTTGCCGAGGCGTTTTCTGACCAGGTTGGGTGAAATCGGGAGCCAGTGCAGTCGGGAGCCAGTGCAATTAGGAGCCAGTGCAATCAGACAGCGGGCCGCTCCCACGAGGCGATGGGACCATCGATCACGGTGAATAACGGGTGCGACTGCGGCAGAGAGATTCCGGCCCAGCGCGCGGCGGTCTCGGGGCTGCGTCGCGCGAGCTTGGCCATGAGGTGTGACCACTCATAGGCCAGTTGGTCGGCGGTTACGGGGATCACCTCGGGTGTGTCCGGCTCAACAAGAATCTTCGAGCGGGTGAAGTTGTAGTGCCGGGCATCCGCCTCATCGGCCACGCCGCCAAGAAATATGCCGATCGCGGCTGTTGGCGATGCACAGCTGCGAAACCGTTCGAGCTGTGGGTGCTGACGGTATCCCCTGGTCTCGCCTGCCAGCACGGCCTGGGCCAGGAGCGCTTCTCTCCAGCACGCAGTCAATGCCTGCCTGTCGAAGTATTGCGGATGCACGGACCAAAGCCTCACGGCCACAACACTAGCGACCACCTCCCACATCGCTCTGCGGTAGCGGCCACAACACTGAAGGCCGGCCGTCCGCGGTGGCCCGCGGGTAGTGGCGGTCCACCTTCCACGCCGCGCTTGATGTCCCAAATGCAGGAGGGGAGCGCTCCCAAGCCGACGCTTGCTCGATGTTTTCGGGGGTTGAGTGCGCGCAACTCCTGCATTTGGGACGGAAGTGAGTACATCCTGCGGTGCCGGATGTGCGAGCCGCTGACGTGAAGCAGCCGTTGCGAACTATTTGTTTGTACGGTTTACTAAAGGGATGATGCCACCAGCGGACGAGGAAACCTCGAGCCCGAATCCGGCGGCGGTTCTTCTTCCCGGTTTCGTCGGTACGTCCCTCCCCGAATGGCTCGCCGTCTGGCTGCGCCGCGGCTTGGCTGGCGTCTGCGTCTTCGGCGACAACATAGATTCTCTTCCGCAGTTGCGGGGCCTCACCGACCAGATCCGCGCAGCAAATCCCAGCGCCCTGATCGCGATTGATGAAGAGGGCGGGGATGTCACCCGGCTCTATCAGAAGGAAGGCTCGCCGTATCCGGGCAACGCGATCCTTGGCCGCATTGACGATGAGGAGTACACCGAGTCCGTCGCGCGCACTGTGGGGTGGGAGCTGAGGCGGGCCGGCTGCAACCTCGACTTCGCTCCGGATGTCGACATCAATTCGAACCCGAACAACCCGGTCATCGGGGTGCGAAGTTTCGGATCCGACCCGGCACTGGTTGCCAGGCACAGCGCGGCCTGGGTTCGCGGTCTTGAGTCGACCGCCACCGCATCCTGCTCGAAGCACTTCCCCGGTCACGGTGACACCGCCGCAGACTCTCATCTCGCACTGCCGGTGGTTGACCTTCCGCTCGAGCGGCTTCGCGAGCGCGAACTTCTGCCATTTGAGGCGGCCATTGCTGCCGGTTCTCGCACGATCATGACCTCGCACATCCTGCTACCCCAGGTTGACGCGACCGGACCGGCGACCTTTTCATCCGTGATCCTGCAGGGTCTCCTGCGGCGTGAACTTGGATTTGATGGGGTTATCGTTTCCGATGCACTCGACATGAAAGGCGCCAGTGGCGAGATCGGCATTGCCGGTGCGGCCGTTCGTGCGATCGCGGCCGGTTGCGACCTGCTCTGCATCGGCACTGAGAACACCGATGAGCAACTGGTGGAAATCGAGAAGGAGATTCAGAACGCGCTCGCGGATGGCCGTTTGGATGCGATCCGACTCGCCGACGCCGCCCGCCGCAACGAGGCTCTGGGTCACGAACTTGCGGCGCAAGCGGCGCACACGCCAATTCCCGACATCGTTCGCGATAATGGGCCGCGGTTCGACCTGGAGCGCACCATAGGCGTCTTCGACATCCGGGACGGAGTCACGGTGTACGCAGGCAGGACGGTGTTCTCGATCGAGACCGCTATGAACATCGCCGTAGGGGCCGCTCCGTGGGGAGCCGTCGCTGCCGGCGCGAACACGCTCGTGGTACGGGAGGGCGAGGGCATCGAGCTGCCGGCCGGGCGTCAGCCGGTCGTGATCGGCCGGGACAACCACCGGCACCCGTGGGTGCGTGCGCTCGTGGACGGGCTGCGGAAGAGTCATCCATCTACCCTGGTCGTGGACATGGGTTGGCCGGACGATGAGCGCCGCTACGCCGACGTCGCGACCTACGGTGCATCACGTCATGCAGGGCAGGCGTTGCTCACCTGGCTCGAGAGAGCGCAGCGTTGAACGCGGGCAAGTTGCGCGTCGGTCTGGACATCGGAGGAACCAAGGCGCATGCCGTGGCCATTGATGTGGATGGCGTGGTCGTGGAGCAACTTCGCCTCCCGACTGGTTTTGGTGCGGATGCCGTCCTCGGCACTGCCATCACCGCCGTCTCCCAGCTGGCCGGCCTGGTCGGGCGCCCAGCCCGGAACTTCCGCTCGATCGGCGTCGGCATTCCGGGGGCGGTGGATAGTGTCACCGGACGGGTTACCCATGCCGTGAACCTCGGCCTGGAGAATCTGGAGCTCGGCCGGGGGCTCAACGAAGAGTTTGGGATTCCCGTCACGGTCGAGAACGACGTGAACGCGGCGGCCTTCGGCGCGTACCACCTGCTCGGCAGCGCGCCGAGACCGGGCGCGCCCTCCGGCGTGGACTCGATGGCTTACCTCAACCTCGGCACCGGACTCGCCGCTGGACTCGTTCTCGGCGGCCGACTTTGGCGCGGATCGCGGGGCACGGCGGGCGAGATCGGCCACATCCCGGTTGACCCGAACGGGCCGCTCTGCCCTTGCGGCCAGCGCGGTTGTCTCGAAATGATGGCATCCGGGTCCGCGGTCGCCCGCCAGTGGCGGAGCAATCATCCACTTCCCGTGCTTGCCCTGTTCGAAGCAGCGGATGCCGGGGAGGCACCCGCAATCGAGGTGCGCGACAGGCTGATTGAACACGTTGCGGCCGGCGTCCGGACGCTCGTGTTATCGGTTGACGTCGAGTTCGTGGTCATCGGAGGCGGCGTCAGTTCCCTCGGTGAACCGCTGATTGGTGGTGTGCGGGCGGTACTTGATTCCTGGGCCGCGGCATCCCCCTTCCTCGCCTCGCTTGAGCTGTCCACTCGGGTGGAGCTCGTGCCGAGCGGGTTCCCGGTTGGGGCTGTTGGTGCCGCGCTGGTCGGGCAGATCGAGGGTGCTCCGCATTCCGGAAGCACCGAACACGTGGCAGGGTCGGAGGCGAAATGACCGTCTCGGAACGGGCCAGCAGGACGGGTGGGCGAACCCTCCGCCTGTCAACCAAGGTGCTTCCAGAAGAGGCCAGGGGCCACAATCGCGCCCTCGTGCTGCAGACACTTCATGGTTCGGGCAGGCAAAGCCGGGCGGATCTTGCGCGCACCACCGGATTGACTCGCGTGACCATTTCAGACCTTGTTTCCGAACTCATGACAGATGGCCTGGTTGTGGAACTCGGTTATCGCGAGAGTTCGGGGCGCGGCAAACCGGCCATCCTGCTGGAAATCGATCGCGGAGCCTTCCAGATCATCGGCCTCGACCTGAGCGAGTACTCCGTCTTCCGCGGTGCTGTGCTCGACCTCGGCGGGCAGCTGCTGAGCCGGAGTGAGGTGCTACTTTCTGGAAGCGTTGGTGCCGAGGCGACAGCGAAGGTTTTCGCACTTATCGAGACGCTCATCGGGCTGTCCACGGCGCCCATTCTTGGAATCGGGGTTGGGTCACCCGGTGTGGTCGACGGCGACGGTACGGTCCTTGGTGCCTCTAATCTCGATTGGGATCACGTGGAGTTGCGGAAGATGCTCTCCGAACGCTTCTTGCTGCCCGTGATTGTGGTCAACGATGCCAATGCTGCGGTCCTTGCCGAGCACAGTTTTGGCGACGCCGATGGTGACATGATGTTGGTCAAGGTTGGCCACGGCGTTGGCGCGGGCCTCCTGCTTGGCGGACTTCAATTTTTCGGACGACATTTCTCCGCTGGGGAGATTGGGCACGTGGTCGTTGGCGCGGACGGGCAACGATGCAGCTGCGGGAAGTCCGGCTGTCTGGAGACTTGGCTGGCCGCCCCTCGACTGGAGGCAGCACTCGGGGCGGCCACAACATCCGCCGCGCGCGAAGCGATATTGCGGGAAGCGGGCGTGCGGCTCGGAACTGCCCTCGCGCCGATCGTCGCGGTGCTCGATCTCGCTGAGATCGTGTTGAGCGGCCCAACAGAGTATCTTGCCGGGGCGCTCGCGGATGCCGCCGTAGAGACGATTGGACGCCTCACGATGGACCCCCTCCACGACACCGTTTCGCACACCCCCGGATCACACGACGCCGTCCTCCGCCGCGGTCCGGCGGTGCGGATGAGCGCCCTCGCCGACGACATAGTGTTGCGCGGTGCCGCGGCAATGGTGCTGTCGGAGCAGCTCGGCTTCTCCTAGATCATCCGTCTCTAAGAACCACATCATCCATCTACCAAGGAGTGCACAATGGCAGAAATTATTGTCGTCGAGAGCCAGGCTGCGGCGGGCGAGCTTGCGGCAGACGTCATCCTCGAACTGATTGCGGGAAAACCGAATGCCGTGCTCGGGCTGGCAACCGGGTCTACCCCCCTCGCGGTCTACCGCGCCCTCGCCGCGCGCAAGGCAGACGTTTCGCGGGTGCGCGGTTTTGCTCTCGACGAGTATGTCGGACTGCCCGTTGGACACCCCGAAAGCTACCACTCCGTCATCTGGCGTGACGTGGTAGAGCCTCTCGGGCTAAACCCAGGGCTGGTGCGGGTTCCCGCAGACCGTGGACCGATCGAAACGGCTGGAGAGCGCTACGAGGAGGACATCGTCGCTGCGGGAGGCGTTGACCTGCAGATTCTCGGTATCGGCACGGATGGCCACATCGGTTTCAACGAGCCTGGCTCCTCGTTCGCTTCACTCACGAGGGTCAAGACCCTCACCCCGCAGACCCGCGCGGACAACGCGCGTTTCTTCGACTCAATCGATGATGTACCGGTCAACTGCATCACCCAGGGCCTTGGCACGATCCACAGGGCCAAGCACCTACTCCTGCTCGCGTTCGGTGAGAACAAGGCGGATGCGATTGCCGCGGCCGTCGAAGGCCCGGTCACGGCGAGTGCGCCCGGCTCCGCCATCCAGCTACACCCGCACGTGACCGTGATCGTGGATGACGCTGCCGCATCTGGCCTCGCCAACCTCGACTACTACCGCTACGCCTGGGCGAACAAGCCTGCCTGGGAGGCTATCTAGCGGACTCCGGTGGTCGTAGCGCGCGAGTGCCCGGGGCAAACTGCTTGTGCGCGATAACACCAGGGATGCCAGTACGGCGAGGATGGGATGGCACTACTACAGGAAATTTTCGCGACGCGCCGTCTTTCCGGACCGTTTTGTGCGGCGTGTTGCATTCAGTCCTGTTGTACAAACGGCGCCGCGCTGGGAGCGAGTGTCAGGTGAGCTGGCGGCCGGCGCCCCACACCGAGGTGACCTGCCACTCGTGGTCGAGCAGTACGGTGTCTGCGACGTAACCGGACTTCAGGTAACCGAACTCGTGCTCGAGGCCGAGTACGCGTGCCGGGGTGAGCGTGAGCGCCTCTATTGCCTGCGTCGGCGTGAGTTTCACCCGCTCGATAGCGATGCGCAGCGCTGTGTCCTGGGTGAGCGTCGAGCCTGCGAGGGATGAGGTGCCGGAGAGCACAGCGCGTCCGTCCTTCACCGAGACGTTGAGTGAGCCCAGGATATAGTCGCCGTCGTGGGAAGCGGCGGCAGCCATCGCATCCGTGATCAAGGCGATGCGACCGGGGGCCGCTGCGAATGCCATTGCCGCGACATCCGGGTGCACGTGCATGCCGTCGAGGATCAGCTCAAGGGTGACCCGCTCGTCTTCGAATGCCGCGATCACCGGCCCGGGCTTGCGATGGTGGATTCCGGGCATGGCATTGAAGGCGTGCGTCAGCAGCCGAGCTCCGCGATCGAACGCTTCTTGCGCGAGCTCGAAGCTGAACTCGGAATGCCCCACCGCAACGACGATGCCGTGCTCGACGAGAATGTCGATCGCCTCCATCGCTCCGGGTAGTTCGGGTGCGATGGTGACCTGACGGATGGTTTCGTGACCCGCCTCGAGCAGTTCCTCAATCGCGCCCGGAAGTGGCTCGATCAGGAAATCGGGATTGTGTGCGCCGCGTCGTGCATCGGAGAGAAACGGCCCCTCGAGGTGTGAGCCGAGGATGAGCGGGTCGGTTGCCGTGAATTCGGCGATCATGGTGAGGGTCTCACTGAGCTTCACGAGAGGGTTCGTGACCAGACTGAGTACCGAACGGGTGGTGCCATGGGCGCGGTGCGCCGCGAGGGCCGTCGAGATCGCGTCGCGTCCCTCGTCATAGGAGGCGCCGCCGCCGCCGTGGCCATGAATGTCGATGAAGCCGGGCACGAGCCAGCGCCCTGCGACGTCCACTCGCTCGGTGGCCGCTTCCCATCCTGCGGTGGTCTCGGCCGGCCCAGACCCGGTCTGAGCGATCGTGTCGCCGTCCACCAGCATCCAAAAGTCGTCGACCTGGCCGGCGGCATCCAGTTTGCGTGCGCTGTGGAACAGGGTGGTCATAGTCATGCCTTTCGGGAGATTTCGGACCTGCCGTTGATGACGCCACTGACGGCGGCTATGGCACCAAACACGGCGCCGACGATTGGATAACCGAGCATGAACCACGCGGCTGTGGCGGAGCCCATCACGAGAATCTCAACCAGCGCCCGACCAACCGGGTCGAGCGGGAAGCGGGCTTTAGGCGAGCAAAACAGTCCCCAGATGATGGCCGCGAACAGCGGAGCGCCGAGCATGTAGACGACGCCGGGCCAGGGGAACGGCCACGCCAAATAGCCCCAATAACCGAGTGAGAATAGCGCGAACAATTCGAGCAGAAAACGCAGGATGCCGTTGGCGGTGAGTCGCGGATTAGCTGCGGTGGTGCGATTGCTTTCGTCGCTCGCTCCGGTTCCTGCCACGTGCACATCCTACCGATCTGGACTATTTGAAGATGATGGTGCGTGCGCCGTCAAGCAACACTCGACCTTCGGCAAACCACTTCACCGCCTGGGTGAGGGTGCGCGATTCTTCGTCTTGCCCGATCGCCCTCAGCTCGACTGCCGAGCGTGAGTGGTCGACCCGCACGACGTTTTGCTCGATAATCGGTCCCTCGTCGAGATCGCTTGTTACGAAGTGTGCGGTCGCGCCGATCAGCTTCACACCGCGGGCGTGCGCCTGCTTGTAAGGACTCGCACCCTTGAAACCCGGCAAGAATGAGTGGTGGATGTTGATGATGCGGCCGGCGAGACGCTCGCAGAACTCGGGCGAGACGATCTGCATGTACCGGGCGAGGACAACCAGTTCAATGTCGTACTCGTCGACCGTATCCAGTACCCGAGTCTCGAACGCCACCTTCTGCTCTGTGGACCTCACCTCGTGGTATTCAAACGGAACTCCGTAGAACTTCGCGAGGTCGGCAAGGTTGGGATGGTTGCTCAGCACGAGCGGCAGGTCGACCGGCAACTGGCCAGCACGTTCCCGGAACAGCAGATCGTTGAGGCAGTGGGCGGCGGTCGAGACCAACACCAGCGTGCGGAGCGGACGGCCCACCACATCCAAACTCCAGGTCATGCCGTACTGGATGGTAATGGGGGTGAGGGCGGACTCGAAGACTTCCCTGCTCGCGGCGGACTCTACCTGAAGGCGCATGAAGAAGGTGCCGGTGTCAAGGCTCGCGAACTGCTGCGACTCAGTGATGTTGCCACCAGCGTCGACAATGGCCCCGCTGATCGCGTGCACGATTCCGGGCCGGTCGGAGCACACCAGAGTAATAACCCAGTGGGTGGTTGCATCGGTCACCCACCCAGCGTATTGCCCCGGCTACCACTTGTTCGCCGAGCGTGCCTTTACACGCAGAGTGTGCCCGCCAGAATCAGTGCGATCG
>JBDTIM010000133.1:0-5067 GCA_039936355.1 Lacisediminihabitans sp.
ACAACCAAGCACTCATCGCCTTGGCCAGACGACGCTGTGACGTCCTGTTCGCAATGCTCCGCGACGGCACCCTTTATGAAACCGAACATCGACTCGCTGCTTGACAAACCACATAGGGGCACCCCCCCCACTCGCGCCTATTTCCATCGGAACCCTCTTACCGCAGTGTGTCGTCGTATTGCGAGCCGTTGTACCGCCCGCAGTCTCATCATGCGCTGGGTTCGAGAGATCGCCGCAAACGAAGAGCGATTCTCTTATTGAGGTTGATCACCACTGTGGTCGTCTGCACTCCTGATCGCTACACTGAGCGCGTGGCAGGGCGAGGAAGGATTGCAACGCGTCGGGTCTGGTCGAAGGCTCGGTCCGCAACGGTGCTCGCCGTCCTCGCTGCGACCGCAATCGCGGTCATTGGTCCAGTTGGTCCGGCGATTGCGGAGTCGCGGGCGGCGAATTCTCAACTCGGACAACTTGCGATGGACGTCGCCGTCTCCGATGCCACGGACGGCATGTCCTTCTCAATCAGAGTCTCAAACACCGGTGGCGCAGCGGTCACCGATGTCCGTGTCAGCGTGAGGGCGCCGGAGGGAGTCGTGGCCGAGCCGGTGCCGACGCTAATTGGGTCAGTCGATCCGGGTGCCTCTACTCTCATCACACTGACAACGCAGGGCTCGCCATTTCGGCGCCCTGCCAGCCTAGAGATAGCCGCCACCGGAACTACCAACGGCGTCAGCACGTCTGCGGTGGTTGCCGTGAAACTCGTTGACACTGAACCGGTTGTTGCCCTTACCGTCACGGGAAACACAACGCTCTCCGACGCATCGCCAGCCGATCTGCTGGTCGTTGCCGAGAACAACGGCGACGCTTCGGCTGACGTGACGTTGAAAGCTTTTGCCGGCCAGCACATTGTGCGCTTAGCTGCGCAAGACAAGGACGTTGCCGACGCCGCAGCCGGTACCGCCCTGAAGATTGTGATCCCCGCGAACTCCACGGCGAGCGCGCTACTACGCGTTCAGGCCAAGCCGCCCCTGCGGCGTGGATCAGCCGCCGCAGTGGTCACGGCCGAGGTCGAGTCCGGATCCGAGCACTACGAAGTCGTGAGTACGACTCTGTTAACGACGAGCCTCTCTGCAGATGCGTTGCCGGCAGTCCTCGGTGTCAGCACGGCACTGTTCATTCCGGGCTTCCTCGGGGTATGGTCATTTCTCTCCGTCTTGAGCCGCGATCGAAGGCGGCTGGGGGTGGACGCGCCGGACGCGGGCGAGCAGATCTGGAAGAACAAATTGTGGCTAGTCGCAGCGGCTGGCTTGTCGGTGGTGATTGCATTCGTTGCGGCATGGCTCGGCACCGCGTATCTGTTTGACACCTACTCGATCACCGAGATCCTTCAGGTATCGATCGCTGCGGCCCTGCTCGGGCTGCTTGCCGGATGGGTGGTGGTCCAGCTCCACCGGAAGTGGGTACCGCTCATAAACGCGGGGAGCGCTCCGCTCGATGTTGTGCGTGCTGCCGCGGCAGCAGATGCAGCAACAGAGCGTGATATTTACCAGGGAACAGACGGCAGAAGAGGCCTCTTCGTGCACAAGGACAGGGGTGAGGTCGTACTCACGCCCCAGATTGCGATGACGAATATGAAGGCAGTGAGCGATCTCGTCGATCAGGGCGGCCGTGAACTTCCGAAGGCGCTACAGATGATCAACGCGGCCTCTGGGCAGGACCGATTGTGGTTCCCAACCGATGAGGGCTTCGTCGCTACCCCCGGCCCGCTGGCCGGAGCGAAGTACACCGGGAAGAAGGCAAGACTGCTGCGCTATGAAAACCCACCGGACTAAAAGAGGGCGGTGGTCACCCCGTAGGCAACCGCCACCCAGTGTCGCTAGAAGCGGCACTTTACCCGCCCACAGCAAACGGCTACTACCAGCCGAGGACGGATCGATTCGACTCTAGCAAAGGAGCACGGAGCGTGAGCATCGAGATTTCGGCAATTCGAGCATCGTATGTCACGGCGCGGGTTCACGATCGGCTAGCAAACGATCTGGGAGGCGACGACGAGTTCGCCCAGCGACTCGTGGACTTGAAGACGATCCGAGGGCGAACTGTCGCTCTTCCATTCGCTAAAGACCTGCCGGTTGACACGCGATTCTGGTCGAGGCTCGCGCAGAGCACCGTGCAGGTCCCGGTATCACCGGAGCAGGCGAAAGGCCTCCGACGTGCCTTCGTCCCGTTGCGCTGGGCAAACGCAGTTGTGGCTGGGAAGATCTCTCCCAGAATTGAGGTTCACCTCCATCGGTTCGGAGTCGTGGCAATAGCAACGATCGACCTGGCGTGGGAGGCACCGGTACCGGTCGAGGAGGTGTGGAGCCGCCTCGCGCAAGCCGAGGAGCAGGCACTCCAGGTCACCACCGGGGCGGATACTGTCGACACGACAGTGCGCGACGCTTCTCTAGAATTCGCCATCCGTCTCGCCGCCGGAATACAAGCACAGCCGAGTTCCACATCCACGGCCTCCTCGACACGGCGAATCGTGACCATCATCGACGGCACGAGTGACGCTCCGCTCCACGAGATGCCTCCCGAGAACAGCCCTCTCCATATCGCTCTTCACCGCTTGGCCAACGGTGATGACGTTATCGCCGCGCCAGCGGCAGCGTTCGTACCGCAATGGACAATGGCCGGCTACGCCTTTCCGCCCAGCAGGATGATGTACGCGCTGTCCGCCGGCTCTGCAAATCTGATCGAGCCAGCGATCCGACCGCAGCCCGGGGAAGTGCGCGCATCGGATTGGCACCGGGAGCGCACCCTCATGACGGCCTACGTGTGCGCACTGGCAGACCTCGTCCTAGCGGCACCAAACAGCCAATCCGGCGCCTTCAAAGCATGGGCGAGACTGGCAGCCCAGACACTCGCTCGTCTCTACGGACCCGCCCAGAACTACCTCGAATGGGGTCAGTATCCGGCCGCGATACTGACCCGGACCGGCGCTGTGGCCGCCGTGCGCGACGCGCTCGACGGCAAGCTATCTTCCAACGTCGACTTCCCGGTAGGCCCCTATCCCAAATGATCGACCCGTGATGAGGAACCCGACGCCCCCGGGCTCGCGCTTCGAGGCCACCAGCGCCCACGGCTGCCGGGTTCACCAGCCAATATGTACCCACAATTTCCGCCCAAGCGACGTAACCCGAGGGCAAGACAACCTGCCGATCGAGAGCTCATCGCGTGCGTGGGTCTGGGCCTTACGCGTGCTGGATCTGCGCGTCCAGCCGCTCCCGCCATTCGGCGGGGTTGAGGCCATTGTCGGCGGCGGCGAGTTCGGCGAGCGATTCAACTTCGCCGCGACAGGCGGGGCACCCGAGCAGGTGTGCACGGAAGTCTGCGGGTAGGGGCACGTTGCGGTCGAGAAGGTCTTCCAGGATCGCATCCGTGCGGTCAAAGCACTCGTCACAGGACATCCACGGCTCGAACGGGCCGAGAACCTGCGCCAGGATGGGGCCAGCCCACAAGTCCTGAGTGTTCATCGGTTCACCTCCTTGCTGGCGTGAATGTAACCCTGTGCAATGAGGGCCACTCGTAAGTTCTTGCGCGCGTCATGCAGCGTCTTGTAGACCGTATTGCGGGTGGTGTGGAGTCGGTCCGCGATCACATCGATCGGGACGCCTTCGACGGCGATCGCTATCAGGATCCGCTGTTGATGCGGGGTGAGAAACTCTGCAATACAGCGTCGCAGCGCTTCAGACATCGCCAATCCCTCGACATGGGCGACAGGATCGCCCAGTCGTGATGCTGGTTCGGGGACTGATGACAGGTCGACTTCGGCATGCGACCATAACTCGCGGCGCACGGCCGTCGCTGTGTGCAGGATCGCGAACTTGTAGGCCCAGGTGGTGAACCTGCTTCGTCCCTCGAAACTCGAGAGTCGGGACAGGATCGCCACGACGGCCTCATCGGCGCTCGACTGCACGATCTCGTCGGCCCGCGCCTGCCCTAGGCGCGATGCCTCGGCCATCCGGCTGAGCTTGAACCAGGCGGCACGCAACATCAGTTCGTGAAGGCGCCGGATCGCGTCTACACGGGCAGTTCCGGTAGCCGTGAGGCCACCAAGCCAGTCGAAGTCCTCCCGAAGGCTCGGGCCAGTGAATGCCTCCCCGATTCGGGAGACGTCCTCAAGCTCGGGGGTATCGATCGAGTCCTCCTTCTGGAGTACACCCTCTGCACGGATCACCATGAAGAGTTTGTATCGCCGCAGCGACGATTCTTACCCAGTATCTCCGATTGTTGCCCGACGCGGTATGAATCGGCTCTGCCATCCCACTCACATGACATGGCAGACAGCCTGCCGTCAACCACGAAAGGTTTACGATCATGAATCGAATGAATCGCCGCCCGCGGGCGACCAGAGCGACTGTTGTGCTCTCCGTCATCGCATTATTGGGCACGGTCGGCCTAGTCGGATGCAGCACGACCGGCAGTGAGGCGGTTACCGAAGGCACCGGGGTTGCTGCCATGAACGCGATGGATATGTCCCACAATCATGCGGTGAATACGTCCCAAAAAGGGGCGAAGGCACCGTCGAAGCAGATCGGGCTGTACACCACCATGGCGAACCTGTGGTCGGAACACATGGAGTGGACGTACGCGACGGTCATCGCGTTTGCCCAGGAATCACCCGCGTTGCCGGCGTCCCTCGAGCGCCTCCTGCAGAACCAGGTCGATATCGGTGATGCGATCAAGCCGTTTTACGGCGCCGACGCCGGGAACCAACTCACTGCACTTTTGAAAGAGCACATCACCGAGGCCGTTCCGGTGCTGACCGCTGCCAAGGCCGGTGACAGCGCCGCATTGGAGCCCGCGGTCGCCAACTGGTACGCGAACGCCAGGGAGATCGGCGCCTTCCTGGCTTCGGCCAATCCCAATTGGGACAGGGCCGCCATGGAGGAAATGATGCAATTGCACATCACCCAGACAATTGCGTACGCAAGCGATGCGCTGGCCGGCGACTATGCCAAGGCCGTCGCCGACTACGGCGTAGCCGAGCAGCACATGCAAGAGATGAGCGACATGCTCAGCGCTGGT
>JBDTIM010000134.1:0-17248 GCA_039936355.1 Lacisediminihabitans sp.
CCAGTTGTCGCCCCTCGGCCTTGCCGGTGAGCTGCCACACGACTTCAGCAAGCTGTGCGACACCCGTCGCCCCCAGCGGATGGCCGCGCGAAAGCAGGCCTCCCGACGTGTTCACGGCGACGGAAGCCCCGGGGAGGGTCGCGCCATCACGGGTGGCTGCCGCGCCGAAGCCCCTGGCGAAAAAGCCCATCGACTCGACAGCGACGATCTCACCGATGGTGAAGGCATCGTGAAGCTCAACGACATCGATGTCGCTGATGGCGACGCCGGCCTCGTCGAAGGAGCATCCCGCTGTTCGCTCAATGAGTTCGTAGTTCCACACATCACAGTGATTCTGCGGCCACGTCGCGCCGCTTTGAAAGGTGGAACTGAGCACCGACGGTCCGGATCTGCCGACCGAGGGGTGAGTGATGATCGCAGCGGCTGCACCGTCCGAGATGGGGCTGCACTGCAAGATGGTCAGGGGGTCAGCGATCGTCCGGCTCTCAAGCACCTGTTCGATCGTGAAATCACCGCGGTATTGGGCGCGCGGATTTCCGAGGGCATTGTGATGGTTCTTGACAGAGACGTAGGCAAGGTCCTCCGCCGTCACCCCGTATTCGGCCATATACCGGCGGGCACTCATCGCGTACATCGCCGGCAAGATCATGCCTCCGGCAGCCTCGCTGTCTCGCGGATCGGTGGGCAGGGCGCCTGAAATCATGTCCGACATTTTCTCCATGCCGACCGCCAAGACCGTCTTGTACTTGCCGTTGACAACGGATTCGACGGCGAGGTGGACGGCCAGGGTCCCGCTTGCACAGGCGTTGTCAACCGTGACAATCGGTTGGTGGGCCAACCCGGCCGCGTGGAGTGCGCGGTGCGCCGTTCCCGTGTAGCTGAATACCGTTCCCACGAAGATCGCTTCGATCTGAGGGTGTTCCACCCCGGATTCCGCCAGTGCCTCTTCGATCGCAAGCCAGACCAATTCCTCCACGGTGGCGGCTTGCTTGCCGAAATTCGACGTGCCAACCCCGGCGATGGTCGCCAAACGGTTCATGGTCCTTCTTTCAGCACAACGACGGGGTCTGAGGTTGTAGTCATTCCGCTCAGCCTCACTCGGGACCCGACGACCACTCGGCTCGCCTCGATGTTGGGAACGATGGCGAGCACCCGAGGGCCGTCGTCAAGGTCCACGTAGGCGATCGTGTACGGGGACTCGCGGTCGCGGACGGGAATGGCGATCGTCGTATGCGACCAGATAGTTCCTCGCGGCCCAAAAAGCTGTTCCTCGACCACCGACGAGCAGACGGAGCAACGGTAGACCTTGATGCCGTAGCTTTGGTGGCAGTTCGGGCACCGCACACCCACGATGAGCCAGGTCGAACCCCGCTGGACCATGACAGGTCGTATTCCCGACTGGGCCGATTGCGCGAGTATTGCCTTCATGGGTCTCCTCCGGCCCGAACCCGCCGCGGTCGTCGGCGAGGTCATCGAGCGATGAGGCCGTACTGAGAACGATATTCGTGCTCGAGCGCCGCCCACATGAGAGTCATTTCGAGATTCCATTCGACTTTTGTCGAAGACATAGCCCACCATGGGTACATGAACCTGCAGGAACTCGTGGAGCATCTCGCGCGCGACATCGGACGAGCTGTCGTAATCAATGACACAAATTTCGTTCCTTTGGCTTCCAGCGCGCAGGGGCACGAAATTGACCAGATTCGTGTCGAGAGCCTGCTGCAGCATTCCACTCCCGAACCTGCTCTGAGCTACCTGCGCAGCCTCAACCTCGACCGTGCGTTATCACCCGTGACAGTACCGCTCGCTCAATTCGGTGGGCTGGAGCGGCTGTGTGTGCCAGTCCGGGATGCCAGCGGTCCGCTGGGGTATTTCTGGCTGATCACCGAAAACCAAAAGAAGCTGCCACCAACCAGCCTCAATATTCTCAACGTCGCGGTCGATGTCGCGCGCGAGCTACTGCGCGACACGGGAGGGCCCGCCGGCGTGAACCGTGCGGGGGAGACGGCGAGCCGACTGCTGGCGGATGATGCGAGCGAGCGCATCGCTGCGTACCAAGCGGCGCTCGACCAGGGTCTGCTCAATTTCGGACCGTCGACGTTGATCACCGCGGTGCTCCTGGGTGATGGCGCGGACGCGCTTCGGGTGACCGCGATGGCGCGACAAGTCATGGCGGGCACTGCGTCGCACAGCTACTTCGCCGGCTTGCGGCCCGGCACCGCCTTTTTTGTGACAAAGCAGGCTGCTACGTCGGGCGACCTGCAGCAGACGATAATGTCCGAGAGCACGAAGTATGACGTGGCCGTTGTGGGGACGGGATGGGCGGAACACGACGGGGCCGCCGTCGACCTCGAGGCCACCGGGCAACGCGCTCTCACGGCGGCTCGCCTGTCGGCGCTTTTGCCCGAGTTCAGCGGCGGGGTCGCGTTCGAGTCTCTCGGCGCGTGGCTTCTGCTCGTGCACCCGGGCATCGGCGGCGAGTTAGTCGGCCAGGTCTCTGCGGCGGCGGACTACCTGCTCGCCCCGAACAGAACTGTGCAGCGGGCCACGATCGAGACTTTCCTCGAAGCCGGAGGCAGCGCGCGTGTGGCGTGCGAAAAGCTGAACATCCACCGAACAACGTTGTACTACCGGCTGGAGACCATGGACCCGATTGTCAACGAAGCGTTGGCCGACGGATGGAAGCGTACCTCGCTGCATGTCGCGTTGAGTCTGGCACGCCTCCGGGAGCTTCGCGCAACCACCTGAGTATCGGTTCCGACAAATGCAGGAGAGGCTTTAGATCAATTCAGGATGACCGAACATTTGGCCAACCCGTAACCTCGATCAAGGCCGCATCGACGTGGCCGCGCCCCAAAGGCCGAAGGAAAAGTGCCAATGACGACATTCACTACGAACGACGGTGTCAGCCTGAACTTCCACGACAGCCGGGGCCCGGGTGTTCCGCTTGTCATGCTCCACGGTTGGGGGCAAACCCAAGCCATGTTTCGTGGGCAGGTCGCAGGGCTCGCTCCGCACCGCCGAGTCATCACGCTGGATCAGCGTGGCCATGGCGTTTCCGACAAGCCGCACTTCGGCTACCGGATCGCCCGTTTCGCCCAGGATCTCAAGCAGTTGCTCGACCATTTGGAGTGCGACACGGTCGACCTCCTGGGCTGGTCCATGGGAGTCTCCGTCATCTGGTCATTCATCGACCAGAACGGTACCGATCGCATCCGTCGTTTCATTGCCGTCGATCAACCCGCGGCGATTGTGGGATTCCCGTGGATGACCGAGCAAGAACAGCAGGACTCGGGTGCCATCTTTGGCATCGCAGACGTCGTCGGACTCGGTGACAGCATCAACGGTCCCGACGGTCCCGCGGTCATCGAGGCGTTCGTGCGGAGCATGTTCTCCGGGGAGCCGGCCGCCGAGCTTTGGGACTTCGTCGCGGAGGAGATCAAGTCGACCCCGGCATACGCCAGTGTGCCGCTCTTGTTTGATCACGCCGCTCAGGATTGGCGCGATGTGCTTCCTCGGATCGACATTCCGACGCTCGTCATTGGATGCGACGGCAGCCACGTCGCTCCGGATTCGCAGCGCTACATTGCCGAGCATATTCCCGATTCTGAGGTCTACATCTTCCCGACGACTGAGGCGAACTCGCACTTCGCCTTCCTTGAGAATCCGCCTGCTTTCAACGCTCTGGTGGACCGGTTCCTCGAGAAATGACGGGAGCTTCACCGGGCAGCTAGGCCAGCGGCAACCCGCCCCGAGCGTCGAGCACTCTAACGTGGCGTTTGAGAGCCATAAGGCGGTACGACGTGTCGATAAATTCGGCAATCTGCCGCCAATCGGTGTCTGGGTTGTCCAGGCCGATGGCCAGCCATCCGCTCGGTCCCCAGTAGGGCGGCGCCCAGAAGCGAGTGTCCTGCAGATAGGCAGGGCGCTCCTCGGCGTCCGGTTTGAACACGATCGAGTGGGGGCGGTCCATACTCGACCCCACAACAACGAAGATCTTCTTGGCGACACGGAAGGTGGGCCGCCCCCACGACTGAACCTCAGCAACCTCCGGGTACGTCATACACATCGCGCGCACCTTTTCCAGGCACGGATCATCGGGCGCAAGGACGAGAGGATGCTGCATCGGAAAAGGTTAGCCGAAGCGTCAAGCAACGAGTACTGTAACCGCCGCCTCAGTCACTGGCCGCCGGGGCGTCGGCTCTGGGGGTCTCGGCCGGTGCCACCGCTGCCGCAACGCTCGGCTCGGCCAGGTGGACGATTAGGATGATCAACCCAACGATCGGAAGCAATATCCAGAACAGTTGGGTCCACTCGCGACCGGTGTCTCGCAGTCGGCGGACAGTGACGGCGAGACTTGGCAGCAGCACGGCGATGCTCCACACAAAGGCGAAGCTGGCGAAGGTGGACACGCTGCTCGCACTTGCGTCGAACTCGAACATGCGCCCGTTGAAGGGCAGTGTCAGAGCGTTGAGCGCGGCGCTTACCAGGGTACTGAACAGGAGGAACCACCAGAACTCTGCTCGAGTGGCACGGCCATCAAACTCGGCGTACTTGCGAAAAACGGTCTTGATCGACTCGAAGAATGTCATGGTGGTCGGCCAGCCTACAGCGGCGCGATCCAATGTTGCACAAGACGCAGCGTCGGTGAACTCGGCGCGGCACAGGCGCCCATCAACTTCGAGCGACCCCAGGGTCTCAGCCAGCGGCGATAGCGGCGAGGAGCACATGGGCGACCTCGGGCCCCAGGATGTCGCTGTGGCCGGAGATCACCGTATCCGCGCGCAGATTGTAGACGCGTCCGCGGTGGAGCTCATACGTGTCATCGACAGCTCCGAGTTTGTCCATCTCGGCTTCGGGAGTGAACTGCGCTCCGTTTCTTCCCATACCTCCGAAACGGTCGTTCTCGTCGCCGAGTCCGGCCGAGTCGCTTCCTGAAATCAGAGACGCCAGCGGATACGCCAGGCCCACTGCCTTATCGTTGCGCGTATGGGTGATGATGATCGGGCCGTGCACGAGCCCTGCGGAAACCACCCTGCGGAATCCTCCGTTCCCACCCTTCCCGTCGAAATTCTCGCCAAAGCCGTTGTGCGAAAACGCGGCCTGGAGCAGGACGAGCGAGTGTGGGGCGAGGGCGGACCCTTCGCTGGACCCCGCCGTGGCTGCTGTCACCAGTCTTCCTCCGAAGCTGTGGCCGACCAGGTGGATACGCAAGTTCTGGTGGTCTTTGGCGATTTCGCGAAGCAGAGTATTGACGCCGCGTTGCCCCACGGTGCCGGCGCGCTGCTTCATGGAGTAGAACGTGGCGTAGTTGAGAAGGTTTCTCGCGCCGGCCTTGATGCCACTCAGGAAGCCTCCGAAGCCGGCCGCACTCCCAACGTCGTCCGTGCCCAGTCGAGTCGCGCCGCCGATGCCGTCGAACCCGTTTGGTTCGGCCTCCACGGGCTCGGCCTCCGCAGGCTCGACGTCGAACTCCACCGGTTTGGCCAGTCGATCCATGAGCTCGGAACCGGACAGTTTGAAGAAGGTGTCCGAGGCGTCCTCCGCATCATCGCCTTTCACCCCGTCGGCGACGTCGGCCTCCGGGGAAAGTGCAGCGCGAATCAGGTCCGCAAATTCGCGCTGGGCTTTTGGACTGTCTTCCAGCCGTGGAACCAGGGCCTTGAGGTCCTCTATCGTCTCCGTCTGTTCCGGGTCGTCGAGAAGCTGCTCTAGCTGCTGGATCTGCTGGAACAGGGCATCATCCGTTACCGAACTCGCAAGGCCCGCGGCGCCACCGGCGGTCAGCTCCAGGTCGGCGAACTTCTTTGACGGCCAGAGCAGTCCAAGCACGGTGATGCTCGACGGGACGCCGGTGACCCGCCGCGCTTCCAGTTCCGTTCGGAGTTGTGAGAGTAGGCCCTCATAGAGTCCGCGCGCCTCGCCCATGTCATTGTTCCAGCCGTGGGAAAGAACGAGGAGATCAGTCGTGTCCGAAGCTGCCAGGTGTTTCTTCAGGGCCGTAACCTCGTCCTGGTCGTGCACGTCGCCCGACTTTGTGAACTGCACTTCGAAGTACTCGAATCCCGACTTTTCAACCATTTCTTCACCCCTCACACGGATTGGATTGCGCGCATCAGGTCGACGAGGCCGTGGCCCTGGAAGTTCTGGTCACGCTTGAGGTCGGTGGCCGTCGACAGGAAGATCTGCTTCACCTCGTCCGTTTTACCGATGAACTCGTGCCGCACCGAGAGGAACGCGGCGATGACGCCAGACACGTGCGGAGCCGCCATGCTGGTGCCGCTGTCCTCGACGTAGTCGCATTCCTCGGTATCCGTCGCTTTCTTCGCGGCCGCCTTCGGCGCTCCCGCCGCACAAGACATGATCTTCTCCCCGGGTGCCACCAGGTCGGGCTTGAGTCGGCCGTCTCCGGTTGGGCCCTTCGACGAAAAGTACGACACCCCGTACACGTGCGGCGCCTCCCGGTGCGTCGAGCCGACGGTGATCGCACGCTCGGCATTTCCCGGGTCGTTGATCGTCACGTCGAGACCCGCTGCGACGGCGCCCTTCGACAGGTCTCTGTTGTAGCCGTATCCCGTGTTGCCGGCAGCAACGACAACGACCACCCCCGAGCGCACGAGCAGGTCAACTTCCACGCACAGCGGACTCTGCCCGCAGGCGAACCACTCGGGTTGGAACTCGTACCCCACACTGAGATTTACGCCGTGGATCTGGATGTTCCTGCCGTACGCGTTCACGCGCTGAACCTCCTGCAGTGCGGCCACGATGCGGCTGACCCGCCCGATCCCCTTCTCATCCAGCACCTTGAGACTGACAAGCTTGCACTTCGGGGCCATCCCGGTGATGGCGGTGAGCTCCAGCGGTACGTAGGTCGTCTCGCCCTCTTCGTCCCGACGCTTCGCCATCGCGTGGATGTGATCCACGATTGGGGTGCCGGTCGCCTTCGATGAGCCGCCGCTGCCCGCCGCGGGGGCGGACCCGCGCGTGTAGCTGGCACCCGCGATAATTCCGGCGACGTGGGTCCCGTGCCCGAAGTCGTCGACGAGGGCAGTGTCCTGGCCGCCGGCGTCGTCCGCCGGGCCGGTCCCGGTGAAGTCGTGATGACGCAGAGGCTGTTTCAGTGTGAGGTTTTCGTAGGTCTTGAAGTGCGGATGCCGTCCGTCGATCCCGGAATCCACCACCGCCCAGACGATCCCCTCGCCGAACGCAGAAAACGAGACGCGGGCCGCGTCTGCCTTCACCGTGCTGACCGACTTGTTGGTGAGCTTGCGCACCTCAAAATCCGGCCAGATTCGGAAGATGGCGCCGCGCTTGACCCTTCTGGGCCCTTCGCGATACTGCTCGCGGTCGAGCTTCGCAAGCGTGCTGACGACGTGCGGCTCCAGCTGCGCCACCACATACTGATTACCCACCGGACTGACCGGGTCGATTCCCTGATTGGCCTTGTCCGCGCCGACTTGTTTAATGGCCGTCTTGATGAGTTTGACTACCTGCTCACGAGCCTCCTCCCGCCCGTCGGGATATTCGAGGTTGAGGTCGATCATCACGTCGAGAATAGGTGGGCGGTAGCCCTGCTGTGTGCGAGCAGCCTCGGCCTCCCGCTTGATCACCTGCAGCAAGGGTATGGCGATCGTGGTGCTGTCGAGCACTTCGGGTGTGAACCGCGCGCCTCTCGTGGCGTCAGAATCTGGCAGCCGGCCGGCAGCCTCCTCGCCCGCGGACCCGCTCGGCACTTCGGCGCCGTTCATGTCGCGAGTGCTCATGGTTTGCCTCCCGCCGAGCAGGCATGGCGCGCGTGTCACCGCGGTTGGGTTTCACTTGTGTCGAAATGATCCTCCCCGTAGTCGTGAGAGTCAACGGTAGTGCGATGCGGCGCCCGGAGTCCGAGCGTGCACGAGCCCGGTAGCAAGGTACGTGCCGCCCAGCACAAGCACAACACCGATCAGAAATACGGGCGGAAGCGCGTTGCCCAGCAGCAGGGCCGACAGAGCGAGTCCGGACACAGGCTGCAGGAACATCAGCGCACCAGCCTGCGCGGCTGGCACCGTGCGCAGTCCCCAGAACCACACGATGAACCCGGCGAATGTGACGATCGCGCCAAGGTAGCCGACCATCACCCAGCCGACCACGGTGGACGCGCGCGGCGCAGTGATCGCCTGCCACGCTCCCAGCGGCACGGCGATCACCGTCGCTCCCAGCACGCCCACCCCCGTGAAGACAATGGGGTCCATCCGCGCCAGCTCGCCCTTGCCCAGCACGGTGTACAGCGCGACCGTGATCCCCGAGGCCAAGACGACCAGCCCTGCCACGGCGCCGCCGCTCGGCGGCCAGTGCACGAACAGCCCGCTGACCACTCCGACGCCGATCAGCGCGACCATCAGCCCAGTGGACACGGTGGCCGTCAGGTGCTCGCGCAGCACAATAGCGGCCAGCACGGCGATCCAGAGCGGCGCTGTAGCGGCCAGCACGGTGGCCACGGCGGCGTCGGTACCGGTCGCACCGATGGCCTGCAGCGCTTGTGTTCCGGTGAAGCCGATCGCGCCCAATCCGGCGGCGGTCAGCGCGCGGCGCACCCCCAGTTGCGCGATGGGGCGGACGCCGATCAGGCCAAGGAACAGGGCGGCGGCCACGACCAGCCGCAGGGCGGTGAGAGTGAGCGGCCCGAAGCTGTCCAGCGCCACCTTCGTCGCTGGCAGCGAGCCGCCCCACACCAGATTCAGGATGACGAGCGTGATCAGCGCCGCACGCATCGAGGGAACTGGGTCCAGCAGGCGATGCAGGGCAGCCAATGGGACTGCCTGCCGAACGCCACTCACGTTCGCATTGTATCCGCGCCACTCCTACCTCTGATCTTCGGTACCCACTCGCTGCACAACACCCAGCGAGCGATACCTGACGCCTGACATTCCACGCGCCGGCGCGCCGCTTCGCTGCCATAGCGAACGCAACCGGTCAAGTCGTCTCACGAGTGGAAGTTCCAGAGCCAGAGCCAGAGTCGAAGGGCATTTCGGTCGAACTGCTGACCGTTGTCGATCTCGGCCCCGAGATCGAAAAATGTCGGGGCGCCAACTCCGAATGCGCAGGGTGACCATCGAACCTGGAGGCCAGACGGTGCTGAGAAGAATCGCGCCTCAGCCTCGATGCCGAAATCGGTATAGTTCTCGGCGAACGTGACTCGATTCGAGGAGATGAGCCCGATGCAGGGCCCCTGCCGAGCCGCTCACCTTCGAGGTTGGGGTTCAGCTTTTCCGAGCACCCGAAACGCGTTCAAAAGTTTGACATAGGGTAGCCTTCGACTACCTCCCAGACCTCGAGGTCGTCGATTGCGGCGCGGAGGTAGGAAGATCGGTAGCTGACGATGTCGACTGACCACGCCTCGAAAGACACTGGACACGTACGCCGTGGCTAGTCGTTCAGCACTCGCCTCCCGACTGCGAGTTGAGACAATGGCACTCCACACTGCTACCGAGGTAGCAGTGGGAATTCCCGGAGCGGTTCGCTCGAAAGACGACTATTGCAGACTCCTGCTGTCGTCACTGGCGTTCTACACGGCAGCCCGCACGGCATTGAGTGACAGCAGGTGGATTGAGGGCTGGGAGATTGTTGGTATTGATGTGGGCATTCACGACCGGGTTTCGTTACTCGAGCACGACTTGCGCATGCTGGGCAGAAATCCGTCGTCGAGCCCGCTGCCGCCGCTGAGGATCGACACTTTCTCACACGCGCTCGGTCTTCTTTACGTCGTGGAAGGGTCATCGCTCGGCGGCCGACTCATTGGACCGGCGATTGTGAACGCCATCGGATCGGTTCCTATTTCGTTCTATCTCGGGCATCAGCGTCGGCATCCCGCGCCATGGCGAGCGGTCTTGGCTGCCCTCGCCCGTTATGAGAGCGCTAACTCGAACCTGGATGTGGACCTCGATGGTGTGGTCGTAGGCGCGACGAGGGCATTCATCGCATTTGGCAAAACGGTGTCGATCAATCGCACGTTGGCCGCCTGATGGCCGTGTCGGAATTACGCCTCCCGCCAGGTGAGCTGGAGCGACTCGCACAATGCGTCCTAGAGCCGATCCGGGCTCCCGGAGCGGTGCAGTCGCACGGACTTATGCTGGTCGTTGACGGTAATAGCCTCCTCATCACTGCAGCGAGCGACAACGCGTACTCGCTCGTCGGCGCGGCGCCGGTCGCGCTACTCGGTCGCAACCTAGCGGACCTCCTCGGGGGCGACGCGGTTCAACAACTTCAAGATATCCTCGACTCCTCGTCGATAGCGTCGAACCCGGCACGCACCACCATCAACGGTCTCGAATTCGACGTCATCGTGCACGCGTCGGACACGTCCTTCATCGTCGAACTCGAGCCTCTCGTTGAGAGCAATGAGCATCAGATCGCAGCGATGCGCGTTTCATTCCGGCGGCTGGCAAACGCCCGAACCGACAGGGAACTGTGGGCGCTCACAGCGAGCGAAATACGCCGGGTTACGGGATTCGACCACGTGATGGTCTATCACTTCCATCCTGACGATCATGGCGAAGTCGTGGCTGAAGACATTGCCGAAGGCATGGAGCCCTATCTAGGGCTTCACTACCCGGCGTCCGACATCCCCGCGCAGGCGCGCCAGCTCTACCTTTCCAAGCTCTCACGGCTAATAGTGAACAGTGCAAGCAAAGCCGCAGTGTTGCTGTCGGATGCGAATTTCCACCACCCCGGGGCGCTGGACATGAGCGGTGCGGAACTGCGGGCAGTCTCTCCGCACCATCTCGAGTTCATGCGGAATATGGGGCAGGTCTCCACCTTCTCGCTCTCGATCGTACGCAACGGCCGACTAGTCGGCATGATCACCTGTGCGCATCGCACCGAGCGCCGCATCCCTTTCAGCACTCGCGAAGGATTAGAGATCCTGACGAACCAGGTGGCACTCCAACTCGGCGGAATGGTTGACATCAAGCGCCTGGAGCGCCGAGACCGGGTCCGACAACTTCGTGCGACGCTGCTGAACCAGATTGCTGCCCAGGATGACATCGCACGGGCACTGGTCGCCGGGGATGTCACCCTACTAGACCTCGTGCCGGCTGATGGTGCCACGATTCGGCTGGGAGACAAGACCGCCAACATTGGGAGGGTTCCGTCTCTGACACAAATCAGTGCGTTCGTCGAGACGATCGTTGCCGAAACGGGTTCGCTCGACTTCGCGAGCAACGCAATCCCACGGGACTATCCCGAATTGGCATCCAAGTTACCGGGCATCGCGGGCTTGCTTATTCGCCGGCTCGGCGGAGAGGGGGACTTCATCGCGTGGAATCGCGGGGAGATCAAGCAGACCGTCGACTGGCTCGGAGACCCCGCGCTTGCAAACCGCCTGACACCGTTGTCCCCGCGCAACTCTTTCTCACTGTGGAGCGAGGACGTCACGGGAACCTCATTGCCGTGGTCAGACTTGACAGCCGAGGCGAGCGAACTGTGCCGAGATCTCGACTCTGCCCTGCTGCATCGGGCGGAATCACTTCTCGCCGACCTGGCCCTACGCGATCCACTGACAGAATTGCCCAATCGACGGCTCTTTATGGACCGGCTCGAACACGGTCTCACGAGGCACGCGCGCGGCGACAACTTCGCGGTGCTGTTCATCGATCTGGACCGCTTCAAGGCGATCAATGACTCATGGGGTCACGCGGCGGGCGACGACGCACTCGTGCGTGTGGCCTCGGCCTTGTCCAGCGCAGCTCGGTTGGGCGACACCGTGGCCCGGCTCGGGGGAGACGAATTTGTTGTGCTGTGCGAGCACGCCGAAATTGGTGAGGCACGAGATATCGCCGGCCGGATGCTGGAGGCCGTCCGCGCCACGGTCGCGGAGGGCGCATCCTGGCATCTGTCCGCCTCGATCGGGGTCACGATCATCGATTCGGAGTCGACCGCGTCCCAGACTCTCACCAGAGCCGACTCCGCCATGTATCGAGCCAAAAAGGCCGGTGGCGACCGGATAGCAGCGGGCTAGAGTGACGGTGGTCTACAGACTCAGTCGCGGAGCGAACGAAGTGCGACGCGCAGTCGTTCAAGGACATCTGCGGCACCAGGGCGTTGAACAGGATCTCGTGCTGTCATGTGCGTGAGCAGCTCCCGTAGTGCCGGTGCGACCAGGTCCGGGATGTCGACATCGTGAGACACGCGCATGACGGCGGAATGCACCAGCGTCCCCGGAAATGCCGGCTCGTGTGTAAAAGAGTGCAGAAGCACTAGGCCGAGTGAGTAGACATCCGATGCTGGAGTCAATTTCGCGTTACACACCTGTTCGGGACTGGCGAAGGCGATAGTCGCGGTGATCCGGCCGTCTTCCGTGGCTGCAGATGAGGCATCTAGCGCGATACCGAAGTCGGTAAGACGGGCTCTCGGCCGCGACGCCGTCGTTCCATAGTCAACCAGCATGATGTTGGACGGCGTTATGTCGCGATGAATGACGCCGCGGGAATGCACGTACTCGAGTACTTCGGCAATTTCATAGCCAACCTCTCCAATCTCACGCGCAGAAAGATCCCGCTGGTCGAGAGTCTCCTTCAGAGTCAGTCCGCGAACAAGTTCCATGATCAGAAACGGTCGTGCATCCGTCGGTGAGGACTCATCGATACCTGCATCAATGATGGAGACAACTCCGTGGTGGCTGAGACCCGCAAGCACTCGCAGCTCGTCTCGGTGCTTTTCGCGATCCGCCTCATGGTCGGCGTTGAATAATTTGATCGCGATGTCGCGGCCCAGTACTTCGTCACGCCCGCGGAATACACTCGCCGACCCTCCACGTGCAAGAAGTCGCAAAGGGCGGTAACGCCCCAGAAGCAATGGCACATCCACGAGCTTCTTCGACCGGTTCATCGGGGCACGCTCATGTCACTGGCCTAACGGCGCGGTGCGGCCATCCGCCGTCGCGGCCAGCATGCTGTCGAACTCGGCTCTCGGCATTGGCCTGCCGAGCAGATATCCCTGCGCCCGGTCACAGCGCAGCGCATGCACGCGGGTGAACTGATCTTCCGTTTCGACGCCTTCCGCGACGACCCGCAGTCCTTTGTCGCTGGCAAACGTGACGACGGCAGTGAGGAGCGCTTGCGCTGCAATGCTCGCGTCTTGAACGAGGCTTTGATCGATCTTCAGCTCCGTGGCTCGAAGGTCAAGTATTTGTTCGACCGATGAATGTCCCACCCCAAAGTCGTCCACGGAAATCGTGACACCCACGCTGCGAAGCCAATCGAGGCGTTCGGCGACCGTTGACACGTCCACGATAGCCGTGGCTTCGGTGACCTCGATTGTCAAAAACTCCGGATCGAGTTCTGCCGCTCGCACTTCCCGAATGATATGTTCGGCAAACGCGGGGTCCCTCAGCTGAAAAGGGGATACGTTCACCGCGACTTCGATCGGCATGGCTCCCTTTTGCCAGGCTGCGGCAGTTTCACATCCCACCCTGAGCACGTATTCGCCGATTTCGCCGATGAGGTTGTAGTCCTCCGCGAGCGGAATGAACGTGTCCGGGGAGACAATTCCCAGCGTGGGATGCATCCATCGGCTGAGCGCTTCCGCGGATACGATCCGGCGGGTGTCAACGGCGACCTGGGGCTGGAAGTGGACGATGATTTCGCCACGTGTCACCGCTCCACGGAGGTCTGACGCGAGCTGATCCCGTTCGGTCGTCATCACCATGCCAACTCGCTTTCGATGCCTGCACCCGTCGTCTTGTTTGCCGGCGGGCACACCGCTGCAGAAGTTCCCCAATAATAGGGGAGTTTCTGTCCAGCATCCTCCACGAGCACCACTGGGTCGACGGCCTTATCGAGCTCCAGATCCGCGAGCTTGCGAAACTCCGCAACGAAAGGCCGGTTCGGCACTCCACTGCCGACGCGCTACCTCCTCGAAGTGGGCTTCACCAGCGACGTCTGGGCCCACCGCATCGACCTCCACGCCGATATCGCCCTGGGCCATGGAGCTCGACCTCGCCCACGACGAACGTTCGATTGGGCCATCCGAGAATCAAGGCGGCGTGCGCGGAAGTGGAACCCTATTGCGGGACGCTCCAAGCTTGTCGGCTATGGCCCGTCCTGGGTGTCACTGGTCGCCACTGAAGTGAGCGGGCCGTGTGCTGTCGAGACCTCGCCGTCGGCAGCGTCGACGCTGCCGGTTGTTCCGGGAGCGAAACCTTTCGGTCCGGTGAGGACAGGTTCAGAGCCGCGATGTCGCAGGGACTGCACGATTATCAACATGATTCCGCCGATTGCAGCGCCGAGGGCGATCTCCTCGTTGATTTTGAGACCTAGGAAGTGAAACTCGGTGGGGTCGATTCGGATTGATTCCAGGTAAGCCCGGCCGACTCCGTACCAAATGAGGTAAAAGCCGAGTGCGCGTCCCCAACGCATGCCGAATCGCTTTTCCAGGACGAAGATGAGCAGAAGCGCGCCCAGGGTGTTCCAGATCATTTCATACAGGAATAGGGGCTGGAATAGGGTACCCGCGGGGAGCCCGGGAGGGAAGAGCGCCGCGCTGGACTTGATTTGCAGCCCCCATGGCAGTGTGGTTGGTGCCCCGAACAGCTCTTGGTTGAAGTAATTACCGAGCCGTCCGAACGCCTGTGCAAGCAGCAGTCCCGGCACCAGCGCGTCGGCGAAGGTAAGGAATCGAATTCCCGCCCGCCGGCAGCCGATGTATGCTCCGATACTGCCGAAGAGGATGGCCCCGAAAATTGCGAGCCCCCCTTCCCACACTGCGGGGATATTCCACAAGTTCGCACCGGGGTGGAAGTAGTCGATTGGATGAGTGACAACGTGATAAAGCCGACCGCCGACGATCCCAATCGGAACAGTCCACAGGGCTATGTCAAGGACGACGCCCGGTTTCACCCCCCGGCGTTTCAGCCGGCCCGAACTGATCCACACCGCGATCACAATGCCGGTGAGGATACACAGCGCATAGAAGTGGATCTCGAACGGACCGATACTGACGTAGCTAATCGGCGGTGAGGGGATACTCGTGTGGACCATTACCAGGTTCCCTCTCGACGCAGATACTCTCAAACCGTGAGCAAGCCTACGTGACCCCAACCGTCGTTGGGCGCTACATCACGCTCATCAAATCGGCGAGCGACGCAAGGACCAAAAAGATGCGGAGTTCTGCAATCCACGGCCTGTGATGAGGCCTCGGATGTTCGCCTGTGGCGATATCGGCGGATATGCAATCAATACGCGCGCAAACCCCAATTCATACGGTGTAACTTTGCATTCTGCGCAAAGGTGTGCGCTTTCTATCTTGTATCGAGGACGAATGTCATCTTCTACTGCCGCGCCCACTGCACCCGCTTCAACGGGCGCGGGCGTGGTCATGTCTCATCGCCAGATCATGCTCGTAATTTTCGGCCTCATGGCCGGGATGTTCCTGTCGGCCCTTGACCAGACTGTCGTGGGTACCGCTATCCGCACGATCGGTGACGATCTGCACGGCCTCAGCCTTCAGGCGTGGGTGACCACGGCCTATCTCATCGTCTCGACCATCAGCACGCCGATCTACGGCAAGCTCTCCGACATCTTCGGACGCCGCCCGCTGTTCGTGTTCGCAATCGGCATTTTCATCATCGGTTCCGTCATGTCCTCGTTCTCGACCTCGATGGTAGAGCTCGCCGGTTTCCGTGCCTTGCAGGGCCTCGGAGCCGGCGGCCTCATGTCGATGCCGCTCGCGATCATGGGGGACATGCTTGCCCCGCGCGAACGAGCGAAATACCAGGGCTACTTTCTCGCCGTGTTCGGAGTCTCGAGTGTGATCGGCCCGCTTATCGGCGGCCTGTTCGCGGGTACCGACCAGATTCTCTGGATTGCCGGGTGGCGCTGGGTCTTTCTCATCAACGTTCCCCTCGGCATGGCGGCTCTCGGCATGGTGTTCAAATTCCTTCACTTGCCGAAGATGTACGGAAACTCTGTGCGGATCGACTGGTGGGGCGCGACCGCAGTCATTGTCGCGCTCGTGCCACTGCTGCTTATCGCAGAAGAAGGGCAGGACTGGGGGTGGACGAGCCTGGGCGCCATCCTCTGCTACGGCATTGGAGCCGTGGGGATCGCCTCGTTCATCCTGATCGAGTACCGGATGAAGGACGATGCGCTCATCCCGATCAAGCTCTTCCACTCGCCGACGTTCTCCATGGCCACGATCATCGGTGTGCTCGTCGGTTTTGGGATGTTCGGCGCGATGATGACGCTCCCGCTGTATCTTCAGATCGTCCTCGGCTCCACGCCAACCGAGAGCGGCTTCCAGATGTTGCCGATGATCCTCGGACTGATGATCGCCTCTATCGGTAGCGGTCTCTTGATCGCCCGAAACGGCAAGTACCGAATGTTCCCCATCCTGGGGACCGGACTGATGGCAGCGGGCTTCCTGTACCTCAGTTTCTTGAAGTACGACTCACCGTTCCTTTTTGTGGCCGGCGGGATGCTGCTCATCGGGCTCGGCCTCGGCCAGCTCATGCAGACGCTCACCATCGCGAGTCAGAACTCGGTCGGCCTACGAGATATGGGAGTGGCCACGAGCGCCTCGACATTCTTCCGCCAGATAGGTGGAACGCTGGGCACGGCCGTCATGCTGTCCCTACTGTTCACGCTCATGCCGCTCAATATCCAGACCTCATTGTCGGATACGCCAACCCTGCGCAGTGCGCTGAACGCGGCAATGACGCCCACTGTGGCAACAGCGCCCGAGAACAGACCCATCATGGACCTCATCTACACGAAGATCGTCTCCTCGCTGGAGAGCGGTTCCCAGCAGGCCGCCCACACGGCAGGAGTTCAGGCACTCGTGGCGCAGGGAATACCGCAAGTGGAAGCCGAAACGAAGGTTCCTGCGCAACCGCTCGACTTCTCGAACCACAAGGTGCGCAGTCAGGTACTCGACAAGGCAGCTCCGCAGGTCGCGAAGAAGCTCAGCGAGGCGAAGGGCGACTCTTCGGTCGGCGGCAGCAGTGCGATCAACGACACGTCGTTCCTGAAGGGTGCCGACGCCCGGCTAACGAAGCCGTTCCTCACCGGATTCACGCAGTCGACCATCCTCATCTATTGGTTGGCGTTCGGCGTCGTGTTGCTCGCATTCGTACTCGCGCTCTTCTTCAAGACACCTGCGCTGAGGGCAAAGTCCGCCCTGCAGGAGGCCGCGGATGATGCCCACGCGGCGAGCGCGAAGACCGATGCTGATGCAGGCGGTGAAGTGCAGGACGAGCTCACGCTGGTCCACTAGC
>JBDTIM010000135.1:0-12402 GCA_039936355.1 Lacisediminihabitans sp.
GTGTCTGAAGTGCCTGGAATCGTGGATCTGCGTCGTTGCTCATGGATCTCCTTACGTATCTGAAATCGTATACGTTCATCCCAAAAAAGCAATACCCACACCCGAGCAAGATTCACCCTCCAATTTCCAACAGCTTGCAACGTATGCAGGCCGTTGAACTATTACTGCTGAAGACCGTTATCCGTTTTCACAGTATTCCTCGATAGGTCACCTCTGCGGCAGCGCCAGAGGCAATCTGAAGAACGAGATTGCCGGTAACTACCTCATCGAGCTCGAGAAAGACTACTGGCGCAACCAAACAAAAGAGCCCGGCCGATGGCCGGACTCTTCCTCAATATCAACGATGTCCCGACACATCTATCAACGATGTCTCGACTCATCACAATGGCGGAGAATGGGGGATTCGAACCCCCGAGGGCTTGCACCCAACACGCTTTCCAAGCGTGCGCCATAGGCCACTAGGCGAATTCTCCTGGCGGGTCTGTCGCTATTGCGACGACGACCAACGTAAAGCATACGGGATGCCCGGCTCGGCTAGCGGCCTCAGCGTACGATCGATGTGTGACTTCCCCCGTGCGGTCGACCGGCAGCGCGTTCGGTTCCTCTGCGTCCGCTCGCCCCGCTCTCGACCGAACCCTGGTGCGGCTCGCATTCCTCATTCCGGGCGGCATTGCACTGCTGCTCGGTCTGGACGCTGCCCTGCTGCTTCTTGGGTTGAAGGCGCCCCTGACTTTCGAGCGCCTGCCCCAGTTGCACGCTGGGCTCATGGTTTTTGGTTTCGTCGGCACATTTATCGTGCTGGAGCGTGCGGTCGCGGCCAGACACTGGTGGGGTTTCGCTTCCCCTGCAATGCTGGGTCTCGGCAGCCTGGTGATGCTCTCTCCGTTGCCTGTGCAGGTGGGCAAAGCAATGCTTGTGCTCGGGATGCTGGCCCTCTTGGCCGTATACCTGGTTGTCTGGCGTCGTCAGGCCGCTGCAGCGACCGGGATTCAGGTGCTCGGCGCGGTGTCTGGGCTCGCGGCCACGGCACTGTGGCTGGCGGGCACCGACGTCGCATCCCTCGTTCCCGGCATGGTTTCGTTCCTCGTGCTGACGATCGCGGGGGAGCGGTTGGAACTCGCGCGGATTTCTCCGGTCGTGACTCCTGCCGTGGAGCGACTGGGGTTGGCGGCGGGTCTGGCGCTGGCGGTTTCGGCAGCTATTTGTCCACTCTGGCCGGCCGTCGCCTATCCGCTACTGGCTCTCTCTCTGATCGGCTTGGTCGTGTGGTTGTTCCGTTTCGACGTGGCAACCCGTCTGGTACGTTCCACCGGTCTGCCGCGTTATATGGCGGCCTGCCTGCTGAGCGGCTATGTGTGGCTCGTGGTGGCAGCGGGGATCTGGCTCCTGATGGGCCGGGTCGATTCGGGCTGGGCGTACGACGCCGTGCTGCATGCGGTGTTCCTCGGATTCGTTATCTCGATGATCATGGCGCACGCCCCGGTGATTCTGCCAGCAGTACTGCGCAAGCCCCTGCCGTATCGGCCATTCCTGGGGATCCCCGTGGTGCTGTTGCACGTATCGCTTGCCCTCAGAGTGTTCGGAGACGCCCGTGAGTTGCCCGGAGCCGTGCAATGGGGCGGGGCGCTCAACGTGACTGCACTGCTGTTGTTCGTCGTGCTCGCGATCACCTCGGTGATTCTCGGGCCTCC
Source organism: Lacisediminihabitans sp. (assembly GCA_039936355.1). GTDB lineage: Bacteria > Actinomycetota > Actinomycetes > Actinomycetales > Microbacteriaceae > Parafrigoribacterium_A. Next base: position 1,692 of record JBDTIM010000135.1, read on the forward strand.
GAAGAACAACCCGCTCAAGCGCCAGCCCCAGCAGACTGCCGGAGCAAAGCGGTGACGCGCAGACGTTGGTATCTCTTCGTGAACGGGCTGATCGCGCTGTGGCTCGTCGCCTCCGGCGTTGTCACGCTCGCCCATCGCGCCCTCGAATCCGGCACCTGGTTGATGGTCCACCTTCTGCTCCTGGGTGCGCTCAGCACCGCGATCCTCATCTGGAGCCAGCACTTCGCAGACTCGCTGCTGCGCCGGGCAGCGCCAGGCGGGCGGATCTTCCTCGGCATTCGATTGGGCGTTCATACCCTAGGAGCCGTGGCCGTCGTCACCGGGGTAGTCACCGGATGGTGGCCCCTGGTACTCGCTGGCGGCATCCTTATCGGGGCGGTTGCGATAGCCCATTCGGTGAGTCTTGGAATGCAGATGCGTGGCGGCCTCCCTGCACGATTCGCGCCCCTCGTGCGTTTCTATGTTGCTGCTGGCCTCTCGCTCGCAGTCGGGGTCACCCTCGGAGTCATCATGGCTCAGACGTCGATTCCGGCGAGCGTGCACGACCGGCTGTTCCCCGCCCACATCGGGTTCAACCTGCTTGGTTGGGTGGGGTTCACTGTGGTGGGGACATTCATCCTGCTCTGGCCGACGGTACTCGGGACGCGGGCATCCGAGACAGCAAACGGCACGGCCAGAAGTGCGCTCGTGCTGCTGTGCGGTGGTGTGCTGCTCTACGGAATGTTCTGCCTCACCGATCTGCGCGCGGGCATCGCCGCTGCGGTCGTCGTTTATGCGGCCGGTCTCGTGTTGGTGTTGGTGGAGGCAATCGCGCAGGCTCGCCGATCGCCGCCGGCCACCTTCGCTGCGTGGAGTCTGGGCGCGGCATACGGCTGGTTTCTGCTCTGCACCCTCGCACTCGGTGCACTCGTCGCAACGGCACCCAGCTGGGCGGAAGCCGATGATCGGCTGGCCTGGCTGGTCGGCCCATTCGCGGTGGGCTTCGCGGCGCAGATCCTGCTCGGGGCGTTGAGTTATCTTCTGCCGGTCGTTCTTGGTGGCGGACCGGATGCTGCGCGGCGCTCAAGCGCGGAGCTTAACCGCGCTGGACTGTTTCGTGCCGTTGTGCTGAATCTCGGAATTGTCGTCTACCTTCTGCCGTCGTCGAGCTTCGTTCGCGTGGCCATGTCAATTCTCGTGTTCGCGGTGCTCGCAAGCTTTCTCGTGCTCGCCATGCGGGCCGTGCTCGCCTCAAGGAAGGCCGCGAGCGGTGCGGATGCCATGGTCCGCTCTTCCGTCCCGACTCCCGTGGCCGCCCGGCACAGCGGTTCCCTTGTGGCCGCCGCTGGCGTGCTCATCCTGGCCATGACCGTAGGGGTCGCGCTCGACCCGGCCGCCAGTGGGCTGGCCGTGGGAGTCCCAGCATCGTCTGCTTCGGCGACCGGTCAGACCACCACCGTCACAATGATCATGAAGAACATGCGCTTTGTGCCAGACACAGTCGAGGTCCCGACCGGCAACCGCCTCGTGATCACTGTCACCAACCGTGACGATCAGATCCACGACCTCGTGCTGGCCAGCGGTGTCACCTCCGGGCGGCTTGCTCCCGGCGAAAGCGCGAAGGTCGATGCCGGGGTGATCGGTGCCAGCATGGATGGCTGGTGTTCGGTAGCAGGGCATCGGCTCATGGGGATGGTCATGAAGGTGGTCGCCACGGGTGGCGCTTCAACGGCACAGGAGTCCGCGACGCCCGCACCTTCCGGTCACGACAGTTCCACCATGCCGGGGATGGGCGGGGCCGCCAGCGGGCCGTCGGCAGCCAAGGATATCGATCTAGCGACGAAGCCGGGGAAGGGATGGGTGGCGAGAGATGCTGTGCTTGCGCCGGCGACATCCGCCACCGAGCACAAGCTCACGCTCACGGTATCCGATGTGGAACGCGCAGTCGCACCGGGCGTGACGCAGAATCTGTGGACGTACAACGGCACCGCGCCAGGCCCAACGCTGCACGGCAAGGTCGGCGATGTCTTCGAGATCACGCTAGTTAACGACGGCACGATTGGACACTCGATTGATTTCCATGCGGGTTCCCTTTCGCCAGATAAACCGATGCGGACCATCGACCCTGGCCAGAGTCTGACCTATCGCTTCACGGCGACCCGCTCGGGTGCATGGCTGTACCACTGCTCGACGATGCCCATGTCTGTGCACATCGCCAATGGAATGTTCGGCGCCGTCATCATCGACCCGCCGGGGCTCACGCCGGTCGCCCACGAGTACGTGCTCGTGCAATCCGAGTACTACCTCGGAGCGCAAAAGGGAGAGGTGGATGCGGCCAAGGTTGCCGCGCAGACCCCCGACCTCATCGTCTTCAACGGGTATGCGAATCAGTACCGGTACTCACCCTTGAATGCGAAGGTGGGCGAGCGGGTGCGCATCTGGGTGATCGATGCCGGGCCCAACAAGCCGAGTTCATTTCACGTGGTGGGCGGTCAGTTTGACACGGTCTTCTCTGAAGGCGACTACCTGCTCCGCAACGGCGGCAGTACCGGAACCGGCGGATCGCAGGCGCTCGCGCTGCAGCCTGCGCAGGGCGGCTTCGTAGAACTCGTTTTTCCCGAGGCAGGCAACTACAGCTTCATCAGCCACATCATGTCGGATGCCGAAATGGGTGGAGCGGGAACCATCCGCGTCACGCCGTAACGGTTTCGGCCGCGTGGTCAGGCGCGAGGTTCGAGCAGAGCGGTGTCAGCTTCGTCCTGCGCGCCGTAGCTGCACCCACATCCGCAACTCGTACTCTCCTCGGCGACGAGACCGAGGTCGATGGGAGTGCGAAGTTCGATTGGCTGTGAAGTCATCTTCCAACGATAGCCCTGTAAACTATCCACGGCTCCTCGCGTGGCGCCATCCAGGCCAACTCCCCCAGGACGGAAACGTAGCAAGGGTAACCGGGCTCTGGCGGGTGCGCGAGGAGTCCTTTATATCTCTGGCCGATGGCCACCGCCAGCAGGAAGCTGATCAAGCGTGAGCGTCTCCACTCCATCACCAAGTAAGCCCTCATCGCAGATCCGCCTGGCAGAGTTACCGCAGTGGCAGCACTGGATAATGGTGCCCGTCATCGTCGGCGTCATTACCCTAGCCCTCGGGTTTGCGGTCAAACTGGTGCCATCGTTTGCCACGGCTGAGTTCGGGGCAGACAAGCTGCTCGACCAGAACCACTTCGCAGCGTTCACCGCGATTGCGCTGGCCATCGACACTGTGCTTTCACCGCCAGGGATAATCCTCATCGTCGTGTTGCTGTTCCTCTTTTTGCTGCTCGTGCGCAGGTCACCTGTCAACGCGGTCGCAGTCTGTTCCGTCGCCACAATCGGGTGGCTATCCAGTGAACTCTTCAAAGTGATCGTGAATCAGCCGCGGCCCGACCAGAGTCTTCTCCACAACGTCCTCGTCTCGGCCGATGGACACAGCTTCCCCAGCGGGCACACCACGTTCGCTGTCGCGCTGGTCATCGCACTCTGGTTTCTCGCGCGGGACACTCGATGGTCGATGCTCGTGCTGATCCTGGGTGTGGTGGCTATTGCGGTTGTAGCCGTATCGCGGGTGTATCTCGGCGTGCATTATCCGAGCGACACGGTCGGAGCAGTCCTCGTGGCGGTGACAACAATCTCCCTCTACACCGGCCTCTGGAACCGATACGGGCTGCGCGTGCTCAACCGCGTCCCGCTGCTGGACAGGTTCGGTCCGATCCCACCGGCATCCGCCGGAAAGGGAAGGCACAGAAACGTGAACGACCAGTCAGCAACGTAGGCTGAAGGTCGTGGCCCGAAGCATATACATCACCTCAGTGGAGGGCCACGCGGGCAAGTCGACGATCGCCCTCGGTGTGCTCGACACTCTCAGCCATCAAATCGGTCGGGTTGGCGTCTTTCGCCCGGTCGCACGCTCCAGTGATACGCGTGACTACGTACTCGAGCTGCTGCTTGGGCACGACGGTGTCGGTCTCGGCTACGAGGAGTGCGTCGGCGTCAGCTACGAGGAAGTCCACGCCGACCCGGATGCCGCTTTGTCGCGCATCGTCGAGCGGTTCAAGGCGGTCGAGCGCCAGTGCGATGCTGTCGTCATCCTCGGCTCCGACTACACCGATGTCGGCAGTCCCACCGAGCTTTCCTATAACGCACGCATCGCCGCTAACCTGGGTGCCCCGGTTTTTCTCGTGCTTGGCGGGCAGTCGGATGAGACCGGTAACCGGAGCGCTGACGAACTGTGCCAGGTCCTCGGCCTCGCCATGCAGGAGTTGCGCGCGGCACACGCCCACGTCGTCGGCGTGGTTGCCAACCGCACCCAGCCAGACAAACTGGATGAGGTTGTCGCGGCGCTCCGCGCGGCATCCGCTCACGACGGTTCGGAAAATGTCCCGGTGTGGGCCATCCCGGAGGACCCGTTCCTCATCGCTCCGAGCGTCGCATTACTCATGGCTGCGTGTGATGGGACCTTAATCAAGGGCGACCCAGCACTGCTGCAACGCGAATCGCTCGGCGTCGTGATCGCCGGGATGTCGATGGAGAACGTGCTCACCAGGCTCATCGAGGGTGGCGTCGTGATCGCCGCGGGGGACCGATCCGACGTGCTGCTGTCGCTGCTGATGGCGCATGCGGCCGACACTTTCCCCTCGATCGCTGGCATCATCCTGAACGGCGGATTCGAACTGCTTCCCCAGATCGAGTCGCTCATAGACGGGCTCAGCTCGTCGGTGCCCATCATCCGTACCGCCCTCGGCACCTTCGACACCGCCCGTGCCGTGACGAAGACGCGCGGTCGGCTGGCGGCGGATTCGCCGCGAAAGTTTGACACCGCTCTTGCCCTGTTCGAACAGCACGTTGACAGGGCACTCCTCCTCGAGAAGCTCGAAGTCAGCCGTTCTGACGTTGTGACTCCGCTCATGTTCGAGTACGACCTTCTGGATCGGGCCCGGTCGAAGCCTCGTCACATCGTGCTGCCGGAGGGTACGGACGACCGCATTCTTCGGGCGGCGAGCACCCTGCTCCGCAGGCAGGTCGCCACACTCACGATCCTGGGCGATGAGGGCGAAATCCGTGGGCGCGCGGCCGAGCTTGGTCTCGACATCGCGGCTGCGGACATCCTGAGCCCTCTCAACCCCGAACTGCGGGAGCGCTTCGCAGCAGAGTATGCGCGACTTCGCGCCCACAAAGGTGTCACGATCGAATTGGCCAGAGACACAGTGACCGACGTGTCTTATTTCGGCACCATGATGGTGCACCTGGGTTTGGCCGACGGCATGGTCTCCGGCGCCCAGCACACGACCGCGCACACCATCCGTCCAGGTTTCGAAATCATCAAGACCAAGCCGGATGTCTCGGTCGTCTCGAGCGTCTTCCTCATGTGTCTGGAAGACAGGGTCCTGGTTTACGGAGATTGCGCCGTCAACCCCGATCCCAACGCGGAACAGCTGGCCGACATCGCTATCTCGTCAGCGACCACCGCCGCCCAGTTCAGCATCGAGCAGCGCATCGCGATGCTGTCGTACTCCACCGGGGCATCGGGCACAGGGGCGGATGTCGACAAGGTGCGCACGGCAACCGAGCTGGTGCGCGCGCGCCGGCCAGACCTCCTCGTGGAAGGGCCGATCCAATATGACGCCGCGGTGGATGCGTCGGTGGCACGCTCGAAAATGCCGGACTCGATCGTCGCCGGACGCGCCACCGTTTTCATTTTCCCCGACCTGAATACCGGCAATAACACCTATAAGGCGGTGCAGCGGAGTGCCGGCGCCGTCGCCATTGGACCGGTGCTGCAGGGACTTAACAAACCGATCAACGATCTCTCCCGAGGGGCGCTGGTGCAAGACATCGTCAACACCGTCGCGATTACGGCTATCCAGGCGGCGACCGCCGTGCAGACCGAGACACCAAAGGACTCTGTGTGACTCAGATCTTCGTCGTCAACTCCGGATCGTCTTCGATCAAATACCAACTGGTAGACCTCGAAACAGAGCAGGCGGTCCTCAGCGGACTGCTGGAGCGAATCGGCGAACCCGGCTCCGACATCCCCGATCATGTAGTCGGGATGCAGAGGGTTCTGGCCACACTCGGCACGGACCACGAGATTGCCGCGGTTGGCCACCGTGTAGTGCACGGCGGATCCGTGTTCATCACGGCGACGCTCATCACCGACGAGGTGGTGCGGCAAATCGACGAACTCTCCGAACTGGCGCCGCTACACAACCCGCCGAACCTGCTCGGCATTCGTGCGGCCCGTGCGGCTCTGCCCAACATTCCCCATGTCGCCGTGTTCGATACCGCATTTCACCACACGTTGTCTGCTGCTGCCTACACCTACGCGATTGACGCAGAGTTGGCCGCTAAGCACGGTGTGCGACGCTACGGATTCCACGGAACCTCTCATAAGTACGTGTCGGAGCAGACGGCGCTCTTTCTTGATCGCCCTCTTGCCGAGCTGAAGACGATCGTGCTTCATTTGGGCAATGGTGCATCTGCCACGGCCGTCGACGGTGGAGTTTCCGTCGAGACGAGCATGGGGATGACGCCGCTTGAAGGCCTGGTCATGGGCACGCGCTCCGGCGACATCGACCCGGCCGCGCTCATCCACCTGCACAGGGTTGCCGGGCTTGACTTCGACCAGCTTGACGACATGCTCAACAGGCATAGCGGACTGCTCGGGATGACTGGCACCGGCGACATGCGTGACGTCGATGCCGCCGCTACTGCTGGCGACGAGGCCGCGGAGTTGGCGCTCGCCGTGTATGCGCATCGCATCCGCCGCTATATCGGGGCGTATCTCGCGCAACTGCGCGGGCTGGACGCGCTCGTCTTCACCGCGGGAGTCGGCGAGAACGGCGTACGGTTGCGGGCGCGCGTTCTCAAGGGGTTGGAATTCTTCGGAATCTCGGTCGACCCAGCCCGTAATTCGCTCGAATCGAAGGAAGCGCGCTACATCTCACCGGAGGGTTCTCCGGTTGCAGTGCTCGTCATTCCGACGAATGAGGAGCTCGAGATTGCCCGGCAGACCGCTGAGGCCGTCGCGCCCTGACCGGGTCACCCGCCGTTGCGCCATGACCGGGTCACCCGCGCGTCGGGCCCTGGTCGGGTTACCCGCGCGTCGGGCCCTGGCCCACACCATTCCGTTCTTGAGCTCCTCATCTCTGCTTCGCTGTAGCTTCAACAGGATGCTGTGCAACACGCCGTGTCATCCGGCCCGGTCAGTCGGCGTGTCGCGCCTCAGCATGTGGAAGCCCACGGGAAATGTGGGCCTGGCGTGTATCGACACAGCGTGGATCGACGCAACGTGGATCGACACAGCGTGGATCGACGCCACGCGTGACCGCGCCACGCCGGAATGCACACCGCTGCAGCTCAGAGCGGATCGCCACGCCGCACGACGACGCGTCCGCTACGGCTTTTCATGGCACGTGCCGCGTCGGCAGCCGCGCGTTCGATCACGGCAAGGGTTACCGGCCAGCTGGAGTAAATGTGCTCCGGTCGGATGCGCAGAGTTGTGCGTCCTAACCCCGCAGCGTGTAGATCACGGTCGTAATCAATCGCCCGCTGCTCCTCACCGCTGTGCCAGGCGTGGCTGTCGATCTCCAGACCGAGGCATTCGTCCACCAGCAGATCCTGGTGCCCTACCCCGGGAACGGCCCCCTGCGATTCCACCCGGTGTCCGACGTGAACCAGCCGCAGTCGTACGATCGTCTCGTTCCCCGATCCGCTGTTCCGGACCATTCGGTGGATGTCCGCCAGTAGTCGTCGTGGCGCGAACAGCGCCAGCGTCGCGATGTCGCTCTCGGTAAGAAACCCCTGGTGAACGGCGGATTCCATCGCCGCAATCGCGTGCTCAGCGTCGAGGCAGTGCATTGCCTGCCACAGCGCCTGCATCCTTGACACCCGCCATTGCGTCTCCATCCCAAAGCGAGGCCTTTCCCAGTGAAGGCGCGGTGTCGCAGGGTTTGCACGATAACTGTGCGGGGCGCGCTGCGTCCTCGAGGCAGTCCGTGGGAGGTGAAAGTGTGGTCGCGTTTCATGGCCGGCCCAGACGCCAGCATCGCGCAACACCGAGACGCAAGTAACAGCACCACCGAGCCGTGCAGCCTCAGCGGTGAGCGCATCCAGGTGGCTGCAAGCATAGGTGCCGCGACGGGGACGCGTGATCTCCCCCGATTGGAGCAGGGTATTCAGTCGGCGCAAGGTGAATCCTCTCTCCGCAAGTTGTCGCGAGGAGGCAACGTGGCCAAGTTGGCAGAGAACGGATGCCCACATCCATCACAGCGTGACGGCACCCTTGCGACGTCGCCCGCCTGATAGCACCAACCGTGCACCAGAGGAGGACTCCGGCGGTTGTGGAGGAGCGGTAAGCGGTTCGTTAAACAGGATGCCGTGCAACACGCCGTGTAATCCGGCCGGGCCAATCGGCGTGTCGCATCCCATCCTGTTCTACCCACCCCACCTCTACCCACCCCACCCGCTCGTGACCGATCCGCGGCCCCAGCTCACGTGGCCTCTGCCGCATACGCTCAGGGCGTACTCGGCACCCGTCTGTCAGCCGCCGCCGGTACGCTGTACTGCGTGGTCACCGCCCTATATCGCCGCTACCGGCCAGAGACTTTTGCCGAGCTGATCGGGCAGTCGCAGGTGACCGATCCGCTCCGCACCGCCTTGCGCAACGACAGGGTCAACCATGCCTACCTGTTCAGCGGCCCCCGCGGCTGTGGCAAGACGACATCCGCCCGCATCCTCGCCCGCTGCCTCAACTGCGCCGAGGGGCCAACAGACACCCCCTGTGGCACGTGTGCCAGCTGTGTCGAACTGAGCCGTGACGGCAGTGGGTCGCTGGATGTTGTGGAGATCGACGCCGCCAGCCACAATGGCGTAGACGACGCCCGCGACTTGCGCGAGCGAGCGGTGTTCGCCCCGGCCCGCGATCGCTACAAGATCTTCATCCTTGACGAAGCACACATGGTGACTCCGCAGGGATTCAACGCGCTGCTCAAGATCGTGGAAGAGCCGCCGGAGCACGTCAAGTTCATTTTTGCGACCACCGAACCCGAGAAGGTCATCGGCACGATTCGGTCGCGCACCCACCACTACCCGTTCCGGCTTGTGCCGCCCGCCCAGATGCTCGAGTACGTGCAGAAGCTCGCAGACAGCGAGAAGGTGGACGTTGAGGCCGGTGTGCTGCCGCTCGTCGTGCGTGCCGGTGGCGGTTCCGTGCGTGACACCCTTTCCCTCCTCGACCAGCTCATCGCCGGCTCTGAGGGTTCATCCGTGCAGTACGAGCGCGCGGTAGCCCTCCTCGGGTACACCCACGGGGCGCTGCTCGGCGAGGTGATAGAAGCCCTGGGGACGAGCGATGCGGCGGCGGCCTTCGAAGCTGTTGACCGCGTCATCCAGACCGGGCAGGACCCCCGTCGCTTCGTCGAAGACCTGCTCGAACGCCTGCGTGACCTCATCATCGTTGCGGCGACTGCGGATGGCGCTGCCGCAGTCCTACGCGGAGTGCAGCGTGACGAGCTCGATCGCATGGCACAGCATGCAGCGCTGTTCGGAGTGGCTGAATTGTCCAGGGCTGCGGATGTCGTCAATGCTGCACTCACTGAAATGACCGGTGCGACCTCCCCCAGGCTGCACCTCGAACTTATGATCGCGCGGGTGCTCGTGCCCGCGAGCGACGACTCTGAGCGCGGAACACTCGCGCGGGTAGAGAGGCTGGAGCGGAGGATCGGGGTTTCGACTGGTGCCGCGGAGGATCTTGTGGGGTCGTCGGAAACTGAGCCGAAGGCGGCGCCCTTAGAGGCCCATCACACCCGAACCTCCGGTTCAGTTGCCGACGATCGGGTGCCTTCGCCAGTGCCGCCGACACACGTGCAACCCGTCGAGCAGACACCGCAGGTCGCCTCGAAACCGGTGGTCGAACCTGTCGAAACTCCACTGAAAAGCCCCGCCCCATCGGCAGCAGCTGAGGTGACGCTCCAGCAGGTGAAAGACGCCTGGCCGGAGATCCTCGATGCGGTCCAGAAGGCGAAACGCAACGCGTGGATGGTCGTCTTTACGGCCAAGCCACTTGAGCTTCGCGACGGCGGGATCCTGGTGCTCTCGTTCGCCAGTCAGAACGATGTCGACGCGCTCAAGCAACAGACAACTCCAGGCGACGGCGTCGGTGACTACCTCAAGAAGGCGGTCTTTGAGGTTCTGGGTTTCACTCCCAAACTCCTCGCGAGGGTCGAGACGACCAGGGCATCGGCTCCGGCGACGACGGTCCACGTGCCCGCGGTTCCATCCACCGCGGTGCACTCTGCCGAGGTACCATCCACCGGGACGCCGCCCAAAAAAATGCAGGACGCGTCAGATCAGATTGAACCGCCAGACCCAACTGAGCCGCCAGAACCAACCGAACCGGATGTCGAACCGACGGTTCCGGACGGCAATACGTGGTACACGGCGCCCGTCAGCGATTCCGAGCCGGAGACAAGACCGGTGCGCCCAGAACCGAAGAATGCGCCGAAAGGCGCCTCGAGAGCGCAAGCGGGTAGCGCGAAGGTGCAGCCAGAACAACAGGCCCCGGCAGAGGCCGCACCGGCGCCGAAGAAGCGGGAAAAGCCGGCATACGAAAAGGATCGTTACGGTGAGTCTGTCGTGCGCGAAATTCTCGGAGCGAGCTTCATCGAAGAGCAGACGGTTGCCCCCCGGGTCACCCCGAG
>JBDTIM010000136.1:0-15362 GCA_039936355.1 Lacisediminihabitans sp.
GGGTACAGAGGTAGAATCTGATCATGTACCTGCCCTTGGAACTCTTCTTCGTTGGCCTTCTGGCCTTGGCCGTGCTCGCCATCGGGTATGTTTCTGTCGTCGTGGTCTACAACCTCTTCCGGGGCCAGAGCTAAGTAATCCCGGGCCAAGCAGCGCAGTCGTGATTGAACTCGACGACACCCTTCCCCCTGAGCTTGTCCCGCTCGCGTGGCTGATCGGCGTTTGGGAAGGCAGTGGAATCGTCAATTATGCGGTCGGCGATGATCTCCGCAACCATGAGTTTGGCCAGCGGCTAAGTTTCAGCCACGATGGATTGCCACATCTCAACTACTCGTCTTACACGTGGTTGATCGGCGGTGAATTGACCCCGCTCGCGACAGAGACCGGATATTGGCGTCTCAGCCGACCTGCGACAGAGGGAGACCCTGGCCCGGGGTTGCTTCCCGGTGTGGGGGACCGCCCATTCGCGACGGCCACATCGGTCGAGGCACTGCGTAACGGGTCAGGCGGATTCGATCTGGACGTGTCAATCCTGCACCCGGGTGGAGTCAGTGAGCTGTATCTCGGGCAGGTGAAGGGCCCCCGCATCGATCTGTCGACGGATGCCGTGCTGCGATCGGCCAACGCCAAGGAGCACACCGCGTCGACCCGCATGTACGGGTTGGTCGATAAGCACCTCCTGTGGGCCTGGGACATCGCAGCCCTCGGCCAGTCACTCACGACGCACGCTTCCGGAAGGCTCGCCCGTGTCGACTGACTCCGTTCCACCTGACTCTGTTCGAGCCGACTCTGCCGACACTGAATCGGTGTCCGTCAGTCATACGCCTGGTGGTCTCGGTCACAGCGCTTTCCTTTCCCTGCCGGGTGCGGTCGAGGGTAGCGGTGAGGATGCCGGGGTCGCCGCGCACTACGGGAACCCCGTGCAGGAACAGCGGGCGCTCGCGGCTGGCACCGCGGTGGTCGACCTTTCCCACCGTTCCGTACTCACTATCACTGGTCCAGACCGTCTCAGTTGGCTCGACTCGATCAGCAGCCAGTCCATCGCCAAGCTTGCGCCGGGGGTCTCCAGCGAGACGCTTATCCTCGATCCAAACGGCCGCATCGAGCATGACATCCGCCTCGTCGATGATGGTGAAACCCTGTGGTTGCTCGTCGAGCGGGAGGATGCCGAATCCCTTGTTACCTGGTTGAGTCGGATGAAGTTCATGCTGCGGGTCGACATCACCGATCGCACGGCCGACTACGCGACCATGGGCACGCTCGGCGAACTGGAGTTGCCGGCCGCGACCCCGAACGGTGTGCCGCTCGTCTGGCGCGACCCGTGGTCCACGACCCACGCAGGTGGGCACCAATACGCGACAGTGGTCGAGCATCCCTCCGCGAGCTTTACGTATCGCGAGGTGCTGGTGCGCCGCCAAGACCAGGCTTCGGTAGCGGAACTACCCGCAGCAGGTTTGCTCGCGCTTGAAGCCCTGCGGATCGCAGCCTGGCGACCCCGCTTTGCAGCGGAAGTCGATGAGCGCACCATCCCGCACGAACTTGATTGGTTGCGCTCCGCGGTGCACTTAAACAAGGGCTGCTACCGCGGCCAGGAGACGGTCGCCAAGGTGCACAACCTTGGGCATCCGCCGCGCCGACTCGTGATGCTGCACCTCGACGGCTCGGATGGCGTGTTGCCCGTCCACGGTGACGAGGTCATCCTGGTGGAGCGGAGCGGTGCCGACAGGGGTGTGGACGTTTCTGCAGCTGGCGACGTGGCTGGCGACGCGGCTGCGGATCGCGACGCCCGCGAGAAGGTCGTCGGGCGGGTGACATCAGCGGCACGGCACCACGAGCTCGGACCGATCGCGCTTGCGATGATCAAGCGCACCGTCGACCCGCTGGCCGGCCTCGTGGTGCTGGCCGACGGCGTCCGCATCGCAGCAGCGCAGGAAGTCATCGTGCCGCCGGATGCCGGGGCCGAAGCCAACGTGCCTCGCCTCCCGAGGCTCGGCACCGTTCGCCGCTGACGCCCCGCCCGGCCGGGCCGGGCCGGCCAGACAGCCGGCCGACCAGCCGGGCTGGCGGCCGGGACCTGTTACTTGTTCGTGCCCTGAGATACCGAACCCTGCAGCTGGCGCTGGAAGATCATGTAGACGATCAAAACGGGGACGACGGTGATGACCACGGCCGCGAACAGTGCGCCGGCATCCACTGAGTATCCAGCCTGGGCGGCGAATTGGGCCATGCCCTGGGTAAGCACGTACTTGTCTGGGTCAGTGTTCAACGCGATCGGCAGGAGGAACTGGTTCCACAGGCCCACAAAGTTGAGAATCGCCACGGTGGCCAGACCCGGTTTCGCCATTGGGAGCATGACCTGGAAGAACGTGCGCCATTCCCCTGCCCCATCGATCGCCGCGGCCTCAGCGATCGAGGTCGACAGTGACTTGAAGAACGAGAACAAGAAGAACACGGTGAACGGGAATGCGAATGCAGCGTAGGTGATGATCAAACCGGGCAAGGTGTTGAGCAGTCCGATGCTTTGCAGCACGAAGAACAACGGCACGATTGCCAGAAAGATGGGAAAGGTAAGTCCGGCCAGCATCAGATAGTAGATCAGGCGGCTGCCCGGAAACTGGAACCGGGCGAGCACGTATGCCGACATTGCACCGAACAGCATGGTCAGGAACAGTGCGCCGAAGACTACGAAGATGGTGTTGAAAAAGAAGTTCCCGATGCCGGCGGTTGTCCACGCATTCACGTAGTTTTCGAAATTCCACACCTTCGGCAGGGAAAACGGTGATGCGAAGATCTCCTTTGTTGTCTTGAAAGACGACAGGATTACCCACAGCATCGGCAGGATGACGACGATTGACCAGAGAGTCAGTATGGTGTGGGAAAGCCCGCCGACCGCACGGTCACCTGCCGTCGTCTTGATCTTCCGGTGTGTGATCAGCGTGCTCGAGCGATTGCCACCGTGCGGCGAGGTTTTAAGTGTCGTGTTTGTCATTCGGCCACATCATTACTTCCGCCGGTGAGTCTGTTCACCAGAAATACGATTGCCGCGAACACGAGTGTGATCACTGCGAGGAGGACGCCCATGGCACAGGCATATCCAAAGTTGCCCTTGGTGAACGCCGTCGTGAACAGTTGTTGGGACATCACGAGGGTGGAGTTGGCTGGTCCGCCGCCGGCTTCCAGCGCTGCCATGTAGACGAAAGCATCCAGGGCGAGAATGCCCATGTAAATGTATGCGGTCTGGATATTGTCGCGGATGAGCGGGATGGTGATAGTCAGAGCCGTACGAAACCGTCCCGCGCCATCGATCCTGGCTGCCTCATAGATTTCGGCTGGAATCCCTTTGATCGCTGCAATGAACAGGACCATGTAGAACCCGATGAGTCCCCAGACGATCACGAACATGACCGCAGGCATCGCGACGCCGAGCTTTCCCAGCCAAGCAAACGACGTGAAATTCTCCAGTCCGATACCGGTGAGGATGCCATTGAGCAGTCCTGCGCTCGGGTCGTACACCTGGCTCCAGATGATTCCGATGACGATGGCTGGGATGACGTAAGGGAAGAAGGAGATGACCCGGTAGAAACTTGAGTTACGCAGTCCCCTGATCGCGCCGGATGACGGTCCGCCGATGGTGACGAGGGTCGCGAAAATGAGTGCGACGCCTAGGGTCACGATGGGCAGCACGATAGCCAGCTCAACGCTATTGCCGACCGCCTTCATAAAGGTGGCGTCCTGAAATAGCTTGACGTAGTTTTGCACACCGATGAAGTTCATGTCCGGCGTGAAGCCGGACCAGTCGGTCAGCGAGTAGTAGGCCGCCTGCAGGAACGGCGACACGACGAAGACGACGTAGGCGATGACCGGCAATACCAGGAACACGATCATGAAACTGATCTTGTCGAAGGTTAAATCTTTACGGCTCCACCGCCGGGCGGCGACAGTTTTGCCGCCGCCCGTGGTTGGAGTGATAACTACTGTCAACTTACTGTGACCTTCTTCACTGAAGCGTCGTTGGCAACCTTGTCCGTGATGGCCTGCAGGCTAGAGGTCAACGCTGCTACGTCGGATCCGCCCTGGAGGAATGTGTTCCAGACTACGAGTTGGTCGACGTTAGTGCCATAGAGGTCAACGAAGTTCCACGAGAAGACGTTGTCTCCGGCGTCCCCCAGAATCTTCACCTGCGACACCAGCGCCGTTGAACCGAAGCCATCAGCCGGAACCGTGTCCTTCACGATCGTCGACGAGAACGTCGTCCTCGCGAAGTTGACAGCGGCGTCGTGTGAGAGCATCGCGCGCAGGAATTCCTTGCCGCCCGCGACGTTCTTTGCCTTGGACGGGACGATGTAGCCTTCGCCCGCGGTCGAGTGAAGTGCTTCCCATGGCATCTTCGACCCGCTAGTGACGGTCGGCTCCGGAGCGCCGGTCATCTTGAAGCCGTCCTTGGTGTTCTTCTTCATCTCGTTCTCGATCCATCCACCGGACGGGTAGAGGATGAAGTCCTCATCGTTGCTCCACTGTGCCTGGGCTGCGGTGAACTGGGTTCCCGCGCCACCCGGCTTCACATAGCCTGCATCGATGATCTTCTTGAGCCCCTTGAAGACCTCCTGCACGGCGGGAAGCGACCAGCAGCCAGGTTTGAGATTCTCGAGTGCGAGACGGACGTCGTCGCCGCCCTCCTTGATCGCGGACGCGATAGCCATCGTCTGGTAATAGGTAGCGGCTTCCTTGCCCCAGCCGAGCAGGTATTTTCCCTTGGCTTTGGCCTTGGCGCCGAGGTCGAGCATCTCATCATAGGTCTTCGGCACGGTCCAGCCGTTTTCCTCAAACAGGGAGGCCGAGTACCAGAGCGCGTATACCGTCAGCACATAGTTGAGCTGGACGAACTTGCCGTCGAAGGTGCCGGGTGCGATGACTCCGCCAAACAGCGTGTCCTTGATGACCTTGCCCTCGTAGTTCTTCGCCTCGAGCACCGAGGTGAGGTCTTCGAGCTGGCCGCGGATGGTGTTAATACCGATGAGGTTTGCACCGCTGTTGTCGATGACGTCGGGCGGGTTACCCGCAACGAAACGGGGCTGCAGCGTCTGGGCAATGTTGGTCTGGGCGGAAACCTTAACCGTGATGCCCTTCTGCTCCTTCTCGACGGCATCACCGGCGAACTTCGCGTAGTCGATTCCATAGCCACCCTTGAAGATGACGGCATCGACCGTGGAGTTTGCGGCGATACCGAACGGGTTCTTGGCTGAAACCGTCCCGCCTGCCGTTTTTCCACCGCCGGAACCGCTTCCCGCGCACGAGGCAAGAGCGGCACCGGCCGGGATTACGACCGCAGCGGCAAGGGCTCCTCGGAGGAAGTCGCGGCGCTGGAGTGGAGATTCTTTGATTGACATTATCTTGTGCCTTCCATTTGTGATTTGGCTTGCGTTTGTTTCTGGATGTGACTGACGTGCATATTTCTTGGGCATCAATGAGGTATTGCGATCAGGCGCTTCTGTTGAGCCGGCCCTCGTACTGCGCTTCCAACGCGTGATTGTGGTCATCGCCGCCTGGGATATTTGCGGAGATGTACAGGGGAGGGGTCTTGCCTGTTGCGGCGATTCGCTGAGCGGTGCCGATTGTGAGCAGTTGCGCGATGTAGGCCGCCGTGATGGAGGAAACAGCACCAACGGGGACTCCGCCCGCCAGCTCAAGTGTTGCGTCACCGAACGGTGCCCGGTTGTCGATGACCACGTCCGCCACGTCGCACAGTCGTTTGCCGCTGGAGTGTTTCGGCTCTACTTTCATCGTGTGATCGATGCTGGTCACCGCGATGACGCGGTGTCCGTGTGCTTTGGCTGCGAGGGCGAGCCCAACGATCGAGCCGTTGACTCCTGAATTGGAGGCGATGATAAACGGGTCGTTCGGCTGGGCGCCCGAGAGTGCGTACAGCTCGTTGGCGATGTCGGGGTTCCGCTCGAGGGAGCCGCCGGTCAGTGCTTCGACTCCGAGGCTGCCGCGCAGCACGACATCCCGCAGAGCGATTTTGCGAGTCGGAATGAGACCGCCGGCGCGTCCGGCGATCTCCATGGCGAACGCTTCGGAGTGACCTGTTCCAAATGACTGGATCACACCACCGTTCTCGATTGCCGTCGTGAGAATCTCGATCGCGCCGTCGAATTCTCCCGCGTCCGCGCTTGCGGCAAGCTCTTCGAGGCGGGACAACACACCGTTCGTGTAACTGCGGAAAAGTTCTGACTGCGATGCTTCTTCTGGCACTGGTACTCCTACTTGTTCTTCGCTGAGATGTTGGGGCTCTGCTTGTGCTTCACGCCCACCGGTGAGCGGCTTGGGCGCCGATGGGTGGAGACTGCGAGCGCGGAGGCGGCAAGGTTTCCAGTTGACCGTGCGAAGTTTTCCTGAGCGATGAGCAGATAGAGCAAATCCAGCACGAGCAACTGCCCGTGCTTGGCCGAAAGGTCGTCTGGCTGCAGAAAGCGCTCGTAAACGGACGTAACTATTCCCATGTCGGAGGACTCGGCCAGCGGGGATGTTGGATTGTTGGTGATCGCGATGGTCAGGGCGCCGGCGCGTCCGGCTTCGCCGAGCATTTGGATGGTCTCTTCGGTGCGCCCCGTGTTCGAGATTCCGATGGCGACAGAATGCTTGTCCTGGATGGCGGCGCTGGTCAGTCCCGCGTGCACTTCGGCCCACGCGTGAGCATTGATGCCGATGCGATACAGCCGGGCCTGCATCTCGCTCGCCAGGGTCGCGCTGCCTCCGACGCCGTAGATGTCTACGTGGTGACTCTGGGCTATCCGTTTGGAAATTAATTTCATGAGCGGGAGGTCGATCGTGGCAGCAGTTTCACGAAGGGTGCGCGAGTGAGCGTTGAGCAGCGTGCTGAGAACATCGGCGGGAGGATCGTTCGGACCGAATGCTCTGCCGATGTCTGTTTTCCAGGAGTCTCTGGCAGTGCTGCGGCCGAAATCAGTGGCGATGCTCACGCGGAAGGGTGCATAGCCGGAGTATCCGATCAGGCGACAGAAGCGCGTCACGGTTGCGGCAGAGGTTCCGGCGTGCTCCGCAAGTTGCCCGATGGAGAGCTTGAGCGGTGCTTGCGGGTGTTCCAAGAGGTATTCCGCGATTTTCGACATCGTGCCGGACATCTCTGGAAGCTGTGATCGGATCCGATTGGAGACACCAGCAGCGTGACCTTCGGACGCAGTGGCTCTGTTCAACACCATTGTAAGAATCCTTTTCTCCAATTGTGGAGCAACACGAAAATTATTCTTACAGTACAGTGTGTTTGGGGTCGCGGCTATTCCGAAATGGTAACGATGCAGAAGATTCTCGCTATTGATGCAGGAGGGACATCCTCCAGGGCCGTCGTCCTCGACCTGTCGGGGCGGTGCCTCGCTTTCGGGCGCGCCGGAAGTGGTAATCCGACAGCACGCGGAATCGACAGTGCAGTGGATCAGCTCGCCGCCGTTGCGAGCCTCGTCTCCGGGCGGGACCCATCACCGACCGGCTACGGATCGTCCGCCGTCATCGCACTAGCCGGTATGCCATCCGCAGCATTCCGTGAGCGGTTGTCTGAGCGCATTGCCCCGCTCGGATTCGACGGTGGGGTGAGCCTCGAACCGGATCTGCTGGGAGTCTATTATTCGGGCACCATCGCGCAGGAGGGTTCCGCGCTGATCGCTGGGACCGGCGCTGTGGCCGGGCGGATTCGCCAAGGGAGACTCGAATTCACGCGAGGTGGTACCGGTTGGCTACTCGGAGACTCCGGGGCGGGTTTCTGGATCGGACGTCGGATAGCCCGTGCCGTCGTGGCCGCGCTCGATCACCTGGGACCGGATACCGCGCTGACGGAGGCCGTGCTCACGTTGTTTGACATCAGAAGCGAGCCCGGACAGTCCAGGGGACGCCCGCAGACACTTGTGCGGTTAATGGACAAGATCTACGAACTCAGGCCAGTCGAGCTCGCGCGTCTTGCCCCGCTCGCGTTCGGAGCGCTCGATGATCCGATCGCGCGCGACATTCTGGTCGAAGCGGCCGGAGAACTTGGGGCGCTGCTGGAGACCACCCGCGGCGATGACGCGCGAGGTCCTATCGTCCTGGGTGGTGGCATCCTTTCCGCAGGCATGAAGCTTGCCCCATCGATCTTCGCCGAGAAGCTTGAGGTCGCGGCCGATGGAGCCGAGCTGATCGTGGTTCCTGACGGAGTCGTCGGCGCGGCCGTGATCGGGCTTATGCGCGCTGGCGTGAGCGTTGACGAAGAGATTTTCCTCCGAATTCAGAACGGGGTCGAGCTACTGCGCACCGCGGACTTCTCGGCCGGTACGGCCTGATACTGGGAACGCCAACCGAGGAACGGAAGTGCCATGACTGTGCGGCTCGAACGACGGACATTTTCCATGCCGGAATTGGGTGCTGATAACCCGTTGCCGATGGTCGGGTCTCCACCAGAGAATCCGTACCAGATCAGTGGGGCAATCCCGCAGGAAATCATCGAGGGATCGCTCTACGGCAATCCCGCGAACCTGTATCCATACCAGGGCCAGGACGGTTACGGCAGGGAAATCTCCGACCGTCCACAGGGCGTTGTCGTGCTCGAGAATGAACTACTCCGCGCCGTATTCCTGCCCGCGCTCGGCGGTCGACTGTGGGAACTGTTCGACAAGAGAAGCGGCAAGCAACTGCTCCACTCACCGGACACCATCCAGTTCGCTAACCTAGCGCTCCGTAACGCGTGGTTTGCCGGCGGCATCGAATGGAATATCGGAACAAGAGGGCATTCGCCCAGTACGTGCGAACCACTGCACGCAGCGCTGGTTCGCTCACCGGATGGCACCGATGTGCTGCGGATGTGGGAGTTCGATCGGCTGCGCGAGGTAGTGTTCCAACTCGACGTTTGGCTGCCTGACGACTCCGCGGTGCTCCTTGTCGCTATCCGGCTCCGAAACCCCAACACGTTTTCCGTCCCCATGTACTGGTGGACGAACGCTGCGGTTCCCCTGACACCGGGTAGCAGGGTGGTCGTGCCAGCCGATTCGGCGTTCGCGAGCAACTATGAGGGTGGCATCTCTCGCACTCGGGCGATGGATGATGGAGGTGTTGATTGCACGTGGCCGGCACACAACACTCGCGCGCGCGATTTCTTTTTTGATATCCCGCAGGCACACCGCCGATGGATCCTCAACGCCGACGAGGACGGTGATGGCCTTGCGATGGTGTCAACATCGGAGCTTCGCGGGCGCAAACTCTTCGTCTGGGGCGAAAGCGCCGGCGGCCATCGCTGGCAGGAATGGCTGAGTCCGGATGGTGGGCGATACGCAGAAATTCAGGCCGGCCTCGCGCAGACTCAGTTTCAGCACCTCGAAATGCCGGCAGGAGCAGAGTGGTCATGGGTGGAGGCCTATGGCAATGCCGGACTTGATACCGGGCTTTCGCACGGCGCCGAGTGGAATGTTGCGACTCAGCACGCTGAAGAGA
Source organism: Lacisediminihabitans sp. (assembly GCA_039936355.1). Classification (GTDB taxonomy): domain Bacteria; phylum Actinomycetota; class Actinomycetes; order Actinomycetales; family Microbacteriaceae; genus Parafrigoribacterium_A. The sequence continues at coordinate 9,472 of JBDTIM010000136.1, forward strand.
AAGTTGCTGCGCTCGTCAGTGAGCAGGCGCTGGAAGCGGCCAGGGCGACAGCGGCAGCGCTCTTTGGGCTGCCTCCATACCAGAACGTCCTCGCGGGCACCGGCTGGGGTGCGCTCGAATCTGTTCGCCGTCACAACCGCAATATTCCCTGGGTTGACGAGGTAGGCACGCCTTTTTCCCTCGAGTCGATCACACCGCAGCAACAACCTTGGCTTGACCTCCAGTACGGCCAGAAATTCTCCGGTGCAGCCACGTTCGTCCGCGGTGACGACTGGGGCGAGCTCCTGACTACATCTGGTGGGCACGCAACAGTCCATCGTGCGGTGCAGGCACACGCGAGCGGCGCCCTAGAGGACGCACGGGCGCTGTACTCGCAGTCCATCGGTGAGGTGCCGACAGCTATCGCCCATCGTGGTCTCGCCATCCTGGAGCTGGGTGCCGGAAAAAGTAGGGAAGGGCTGGAACGATATCGGCTCGCCTGCGAGGTGGAACCGGCCAATGTGGAACTCCTTGTGGAGGCTGTGACGGAAGCGGTCGGAAGGGGTTCGGCCGAGCTCGCGATCGGCTTGATTCGGCGGGCTAAGGTCGGGGATCTGCGGAAGGGCCGCATCCGGCTGCTCGAGGCCCAGGCGCTTGCCCTTGCAGGCGATTCAGCTGCGGCTGCGGAAATCCTCCGCTCAGGAATCGAAGTTGCAGACCTGCGAGAGGGTGAGAATGCGATGGCCGCCCTCTGGCGTCAGGTAATTGCTGGCGCGCCGGTCCCAGCCGAGTACCAGTTCAGCATGCACGATGCGGAGCAGTCGTGACTTCTATCGCGATCGTCGGGCAAGGCGCCATGGCCCGCGCACATGCCAAGGCATGGAGTGAGATTGGACTCTCAGAGAGCATCTCATTTGTCTGTGGTCGGAGTGAAGCCGTGCCGCTTGACGGTGCGCCGCGTGCGCGATTCGTGACAGATCTCGACGTCATCCTGCGTGATCAGGCGGTGACTATTGTCTCGGTCTGCACGCCAACGCCGACTCACGCAGAGATCGCCATTCGTTGCCTTACTGCGGGCAAAAACGTGCTGTTGGAAAAGCCCATCGCACTCACCCTCACTGATGCGCAGGCGATAAGTGAGGTCGCCGCGTCGAGCGATGGCGTGCTGATGGTGGCCCATGTCGTTCGGTTCTTCGACGGTTACCGCGCCATTCGCGAACAGGCAGAAGCCGGCGTGCTCGGCACGATCCTGACCGCTCGTGCCCAGCGCTTCAGCCCGGCCCCTCAAGCGTCGAGCTGGTGGCACGACGAATCAAAATCGGGGGGCGTGCTCGTCGACTTCAGCATCCATGACTTTGATCAGCTCAATGTCTTCCTTGGGCGCCCGCTCGCAGTGTCGGCGCGTCGAGCGCGCCCGGATGGCCCGTTCGAAGTTGCTGTCGACTACGAAAGAGGCTGCTCAGGGCAGGTGCTTTCGTTCATGGGAATGCCCGCCGGATTCTCGTTTGCCTCGTCGATCGAGCTGCTGGGTAGTCGCGGTATCGCCGACTATCGATTCGGCGGTTCGCTGGGGGAATCGGGCTCGGATGGCGACAGCTACCAGATGATGACCGCTGCGGGTGCGCTCGCGAGCCCAATTACTCGGGGCAACCCCTATGCCGCCCAGGCGCGGTATTTCTTGGACTGTGTGGAACGCAATGCTGCTCCTGAGTTCTGCCCGACAGATTCTGCCGTGCTAGCTCTAGCGGTGTCGCTGGCCGCCCGGGAATCGTATGCTGCGGGGCGTGTTGTTGAGGTTCGCTCCGTGTAGTGCGTCCCGGGTGACATCGCCGGCCCCGGCGCCCCGTACCCTCAACTCGGGGGTAATGGGGCACAAAACCTGCGCAGGTCATGGAGTTGCGCGCGATTCCTGCGCAAAACGGGGTACAGGTCTTTCGGGAAAGATGACATACTTTCCTCAACTGGAGCGAGAGGAGGAACGGTTGGCTCTCGGTATTCCCGCGCATTTGGCACCACGGGCACTGAGTCGGGCGTTCTCTCGCGGCCAGTCTTGGGTCGCCCTCACGTGCCTCACAGGGGCGCTGCTCGTTGTGCTCGTCTACCAATGGAGCCTACCGAATTCCGTATTGTGGCCCGCGGCTTGTGCAGTGATTCTTCCGATCGTCCTGCTGTGGATCAAGCGTCGCTCGCGAACCACTTTCATCTCCGCGAGCTATCTCATCGTCGGTGGTGCTGCCGTGTACTGGTATGCCCTCGTGTTCTATTCGCAGACGATTCCGATCGCCTCAAGCGACGCGTTTTCGCCCGCGTTCGCCAAGATTTCTCTCCTGATGGTCGGTGGTTCGGGTGCAGGGTTGACAGCGGGGGTGTTGTGGGCCACCGCAGGTTATCTGGTCGCGGAGCTCGCTGCCGGAGCTGCTGCCCTGGAAGCTGGTTTGCCTCTGGAGTTTGACGGGTTGACGTTTGCGGCGTTAGTCGCGATTCTGGTGATCTTCATACTCGTGGATGTGGGGCGCCGCTCGTCCTGGAGGACACAACCCCGACTGCACCGTGCTGCTCGGGATGAGCAGCTCGATGCTCTGCGCTATCGCATTGAGGCGAAGGCAGCCGCGCTCATGCACGACACCATACTGAGCCACCTCGCGGCCATCGCGACATCCAGTCCCGGTCCTCTGCCAATTGCGTTGCAGACTCAAATCGAACGAGACCTGGAGATTCTCATCGGCGAGGAATGGCTGAGTGACGTGTCATCAGTCGTGGATGCCAAGACCCGTGCCGATTGGCGCAGCAGCGGTCTGTACACGGCAATTCAGGAGTCCAGGCTCATGGGACTCACTGTCGAGTCGACTGGAGATCTTGCGGCGGTGGTTCGTCTCGATCGGGAGAGTTCCACTGCTTTGGGTTTGGCAGTGAAGCAGTGTCTCGTGAATGTGTTGAAGCATTCGGGCACGACGCAGGCGGAAGTTGCTGTGTACGGCTCTGAGGCGGACGTTTCGGTCATGGTTGTCGACACAGGAAAAGGCTTCATCGAGACCGAGACGGGCGCGAACCGCCTCGGATTGCGAAACTCGGTGCGAAGGCGAATCGAGGCGATCGATGGGGTGGTCCAGATTTGGTCGACCCCAGGGCGCGGCACTTCCATCATGATCCGCGTTCCCGTGGATAACGGGGTCGCGGCGAACCGCACTGCGTTGAACCACACCGCCGGGGAGGATCTCCTATGATCCGTCCGCATGAACGTACTCGCCAACAATTCGACCCTGCCGGCGCGCTGGGGCTTCGTCCCACGTCCATCCTTGCCACTGTGGCTGCATTCGCATATGCAGCGATTCTGACCGTTCAGTCATTCGAGAATGTGCATTATCCGGTGCTGGCTGTATTGGCACTGGCCACGCTGGCGGCTGCCTGCGGCGTGCTTATTGTGCAGTCGAGTCCCTACCGGGCACCGCTCACCAGGGGTACACATCTTCTCATTCAGATCCTGGCCCTCGGTGCCGTTACCACTTCAGTCGCGGCAGACTGGGGGACTAACAGGTATATTCACGACGACTGGCCTGCTATTTCCCTTGGTCTCATTTTCTTGGCCCTGTCACCGTTTCGGCCGACGCGGGAAATGGTGGGTGTTGGGGGGTTGGTGGCAATCTACGTCGGGTTTCTGACATTGCTGCAGGTGCCAACGCTAACCACTCGTGCACCGGCTGTCGCGTTCGTTATCGGTGCCGTCACGCCAATGCTGGCGCTCTGTTTCGGCTCCACGATGTTCTCTGCGAGTTTCGTGTTGTCACTCGAACGGTGGCATCGCCGCGCGGAGTATGCCACCAAGAACATCACGCAGCAGCTGCGGGCGGGAGTTGCGCGCTCAGTTCAGCAGGACAGGGTCACGATTCTTAATCGTGACGTTTTGCCGTTTTTCACGGATATCCTGGCGCGCGGCCACATGTCGGATGTCGACTGTGCGCTGGCCGCGACGATCGCCGATTCGATTCGCACGGTCATGGTTGCGGAGGCTGACCGCAGCTGGTTGGAACACGTCATTGAGAACGCTGTGAACGGCGTGGGCGGCGAACACTCCGCAGACGTCGTGGATGATCCGGAGCGGCTCGCCCTGATGATTTCCACCGATCAGCGCACGGCATTGCGGGCGCTCATTGTGGCTCTGTTCGACTCGGAGGGGTTCGATCGAAAGAGCCTCAGGATACTCTTTCGGCGCAAAGGCAGCATGTGCCAGGGGGTGCTCACCGCCACCGTTGGGCAGTCCGAGCACGCAATGAAGGCTGCGTTAGCTCCGTACTTCGCGGTCATGCGCGTCACTTTTACCGACTTGCACGTCGGATTCTCCCACTCACATATGAAGCTAAGGATGTCGTATGAGCAGCAGCGCTAACACAACAGGGGCGGGCACCGCCACAAGACGAGTCCGGTTGGCTCTTCTCGACGATCATGAGGTGCTGCTTGACACGCTCAGTAGTTGGATTAACGCAAATGCCCCCGACTTCGATCTTGTGTTGAGTGCGAGCACGTGGTTGCAACTCGTGCACAGCAACAATTTTCCGACCGAGTTGGTGTTCATCGACTTCCAGCTAAAGGAGCCTGTGTCCATCGAGGCCAGGGTCCGCACCTGTCGCGCTGCTGGGGCTAAAGTGATCGTCCTGAGTAGTTTGGATACCCGGGAGGCGCGCGAGCGTGCGCTGGCGGCCGGAGCATCCATCTTCCTCTCCAAGTCGCTGCCCATGCGCGACGTCATGGAGGCAGCAAGGAAGGTGATGGGGGTTGAGGCCGGCGGGGAACTCCAGAAGGATTGGCGCCCACTGCCGGTCGGGGCTACGGGCGAGTCTCGTCCCAAACTGAGCCCAGGGGAGCTCGATGCACTTAAACTGTATGTGGCGGGTTTCAGCACGGTCGAAGTCGCCAAGCAGATGAACGTGCAGTACGAGACGGCGAAGACCTATCTTCGTCGAGTGCGTGAGAAGTACGCGAAAGCCAACAGACCGGCCAGCAAGAAAGCGGATCTGATCCGCAGGGCGGCCGAGGACGGATACCTGCAGTAGTGGCAAAGCTTTATTTTCGCTATGGGGCGATGAACAGCGGCAAGAGCACCAACATGCTCCAGGCAGCATACAACTATGAGGAGCGCGGGCAGCAGGTGCTGTTGGCCAAACCTCAGGTCGACACCAAGGGCGACTCCGATATCGTCTCCCGCTTGGGGGTGGTGCGGCCGGTCGATTTCGTGCTCTCGCCCGACGCGGATGTGACCCTCGAGTTTGAGAAGCAACGCGAGCGCGTACGGCGCGAGACTGGTCTCGAGGTGAGTTGCCTGTTGGTGGACGAGGCGCAGTTCCTCTCGGAGACGCAGGTGGACGACCTACTGCGGATTGCCATCCGGGAGAATGTTCCGGTGCTTGCCTACGGCATCCGCACGGACTTTCAGACGGTCGCATTCCCCGGTAGCAGGAGGCTCCTCGAGATCGCCCACTCTATCGAGGAACTCAAGACGATTTGCCGCTGTGGCCGCAAGGCTGTCTTCAATGCGCGCAAGGTCGGCGACCGGTTCATTTTCGACGGCGACCAGGTGGCCATAGATGGCGTTGATGTCACCTATGAGTCGCTCTGCGGATCCTGCTATCTAGAGGAAAGTGGCGGGGTGCTCGGCAGCGAGCGGCGTCGCATCCTCGTGGATGCCCCGGAGAATGCCTACAGTTCGGGGCCTGACGCCGACTTCGCCTAGAGCCGGACCGGTCGTGTGATGACCGATATAGTTTGATCGAGAATTACTCGCGTCCCGCATAACGGCGGTCTAGCCGTGCAAGTAAGACGATCGCCAAGCCACAGCCGAGGAGCGCGAATCCGCCCATGGCAGGGAGCATTGCATGCACCCCGGTGAAGGCCAGTGACCTGTCTGGCACGGTTTCGCC
>JBDTIM010000137.1:0-2421 GCA_039936355.1 Lacisediminihabitans sp.
TACCGATCGCGATACGACGGTCAAAGTTCTCCCTGAACACGAACCAGGCCAACGCCGCGGTGAAGACGCCTTCGGCATTCAGAAGCAGCGAAGCCCCGGACGCCGGCATGTTCGACAGGCCGAGCATAAGGAGCACGGGTCCGGCTATGCCGCCGACGACGATCGCTCCGATCAGGGGTGCGATCTCGGCTCGGGTGAGGTGGACGCGGGGTGCGCGGCGGATGAGCCGATAGAGCCCTAATCCGATCCCTGACCCGCAGTAGAGCAGGCCAGCGAGCAGCCAGGGGCTGACGTTGTCGTTGAGCAGAATCTTCGCAAGCGGCGTGCCCGCACCGAACAGGATCGCCGAGACCAGTGCTGCCTGAACTCCGGTATTGCGGAGTGCTGTGAGCATCAGCTGGCATCCAGTGCGGGAGCAGGTTGGTGATGTGCTGGAGTGTTGGTGATGGCGTGCTCGGCTTGGAAAATGGCATCGGAAACAAGACGGCTCGCGTGCTCGTTAGCAAGGCGATAGAACACCCGGGTGCCGTCTTGCCTGGTAGCGACGATGCGGGCCAGGCGCAGCTTCGCCAGGTGTTGGGAGACCGCGGCGGGCGACTTGTCAACGATGTCCGCAAGGTGATTGACGGAGAGCTCGCCGTCGCGCAGAGCGAGAATGATTCGCACTCTGGTGGCATCGGCGAGCATGCTGAAGATCTCGACCGCGAGCTCGACAAAGGGACCTTCGGGGTCCCGCCCGCAAAGCTGCTTATCTGCATCCATATGCAGATTATGTCATGGTCGGGAGCACAGAATGCGAGATCCTCCACCTCACGAATTGTGCGCTGAACGTTTCCCTTTTGGGGCACCCTTTTGAGTCGAAGAGCATCATGCTGGACATGGAAACTGCGCTCGTGAAACGCTCCGATGGGGCCCGGTCGCCTCGAGGCTTCTTTGCCCGGAAACCGGAACCGGGGCGACCTAGGTGCGGCCCAGCAGAGCATCATTTGCGCGGGCGGCCGGTCCTGGGTCGGCGTAGGCCGAGCACCACCAGGACGATGCCGACGACCGCGACGATCAGCCCGATGGAGAGCCACATTCGGTTACCGGTCATGAAACTTCCCGGGATCAGGTTCATTCCCTGCCCCGCGAATACTCCACCGATGATCACGGCTATCACGCCGATGGTGGTGAGGGCGATGCGCCCGGCACTGCCGTTCACGCTGCCCAACTTACTCTTGATCACTTCGCGCTCAGCGGAATTTGCCACCAGATCAGGGCTGCAGCAGTTCGCCTGTGGCAATCAGGTTGTTGCGTCCAGCCGCTTCGACCGACTCCTGGGCGGCCGTTGCACGCGCTTCGTCCGAGGATGGTAACGTCATCGGCTCGTTGAAGCGGCTGATGAGCTCGGCATAGGGTTCGTCATTATCCGCCACGACCACAGGCGCACCGACACTCTCTCGGCACGGGGGTGCGCACCGCGCAAGGTTCCCCATGCGGGGTGATGCTATTGATTAGTGGCCGTAGTGATAGCGGCATCCGGCGATGCGAATTTCATCGCTGTCAACTCTGTATACGAGGCGATGGTCGTCGGTGATTCGTCGCGACCAATAGCCGTGAAAACCGTGCTTCAACGGCTCCGGCTTTCCGATGCCTTCGTTTCCATTTCGCGTGATATCCCGGAGCAGGATGTTGATGCGCTTAAGGACCTTTCGATCCTGCGCCTGCCACCACTCATAGTCGTCCCACGCATCCTGGTCCCAGACCAACTTCATTCTGCGATGTCGTGCTCGACACCTTTACCGGATTCGAGTCGTTCTATTGAGCCAAGCAGTCGCCTGGCATTCGTGGGGGATATCAACAGATACGCGGTTTCTTTCAATGACTCATAATCGTCTAGCGAGACAATGACTACTGGTTCGTGACCCGCGCGGGTGATGATGACTTCCTCGCGATCATCAACCACGGCGGACAGCGTCGCGGCATACTTTGCTCGAGACTCTGAGTAGGTCATGGTGCGCACAATGTTTCCTTTCTGCGTACAACTTATTGTACGCCATTGATTCATGTTCGGCAACGGGTTCCCCTCACGACGCGGAGTTCGGTAGCAGTGCGTCTGGGTGTTGCAGGCTGCTGCTAGCGCTGACGGCTGAACCGAAGTCACCACAAACGCCCAGTCCGAACTAGGTGGCGGAAGTCCGAACTATCGTGGCACGTGACAACTGGTGTCACGTGACAACGCAGTTCGGACAAATTGACAACATCGGACAACTGGAATTTCGGGGTTTTCTGGATTCACGTCGGCGCGGAACATGACAACCTACTTCGGACAAACGAGTTCATTCCGTGGGAATGATGCCGTTCTCCACGGTTACAGAGGATTGACATCTGACGAAAGGGACACTGTGAGTAGGTAGGTGCACGCTGCCGCGAAAGCACCGA
>JBDTIM010000138.1:0-3795 GCA_039936355.1 Lacisediminihabitans sp.
ATGTGGGTCGCGACCAAAATGTAGAGGGGAATGCGGATGTTCGTCAGAGTCACCAACACCCCGCGGCCGTATGCCTGGGGGTCGACCACGGCCATCGCCGACCTTCTCGGTCACACCGCATCTGGTCAACCGGAAGCCGAGCTGTGGTTGGGTGCACACTCCGGATCCCCGAGCGTCATCGTCGACCCAGATTCCGTCGGTGGTTGGTCGACGCTCCCCGAGTGGATCGCCGCTTCGCCCGAGCTGACTTTGGGGCGCATCGCCTCGACCGGGCGCCTGCCGTTTCTGTTGAAGATCCTTGCGGCGTCGCATCCGCTGTCCCTGCAGGCGCACCCAACGCCGGAGCAGGCCGTCGCCGGTTTCGCGCGCGAGAATGCTCTCGGCATCCCGCTCGACGCCGCGCAGCGCAACTACAAGGACGCCTTCGCCAAGCCCGAGCTCATCTACGCACTCAGCGACACCTTCGAGGCCCTGTGTGGGTTTCGTCCGCTGGAGGAGGTGCGCGCGCTGATTCTTGATCTGCTCGACCTCGATGCCCGTACCGAAGACCCGCAACCGCAGCCCCTCGAAGATCTGCTGGCGCAGCTGTCGGATGATGTGGATGGGGATGGGTCTGGCTTTAGTTCCGGTTCTGGCGCTGGTTCCGGTTCTGGTACCGGTTCTGGTTCCGGTTCTGGTGTTGGTTCTGGCGCTGGCGCTGGCGCTGGCGCCGAGCAGCTTCGGTCCGTGTTCGAGTGGCTGATCTCCAGCGGCCCTGGCGTGCCGACACTGGTGGCGCTGGTCACTCGTCTAGCGCCGCTGTCATCGGATGCGTCGCTCACGACCGCAGCACTGCTTGCAAGCGAATATCCAGACGACCCCGGCATCGTCATCTCGCTGCTGTTGAACCGAGTCACTCTCGCGCGCGGTGAGGCACTCTACCTGGCGGCCGGCAATATCCACGCCTATCTTGACGGTCTCGGAGTCGAGCTGATGAGCGCCTCAGACAACGTGCTGCGCGGCGGACTCACCCCCAAACACATCGATGTTCCGGAGCTGCTTGGTGTGCTCGATTTCACGCCGGTGGCCGTGCCGTATTTGAGCGCGTCTGTGCCCTCAGCGGGTGTCGAGGTTTTCCGACCGGGCGTGCCGGACTTTGTGCTCGTGCGGGTGTCTGGGGCGTTGGGTGCGGGGGTGGGTGCGGGGTCGGGATCCGGGTCAACCTCCGGGTCAACCTCCGGGTCGCGGTCGGGGTCAGGGTCAGACGCAGGGTCAGGGTCAGCTTCAACCGCGAGTGTGGGTCCCGCGCATGTAATGGCCGACGCCGTGCTGGCCAAGGGTGCGTTTGCTGCAACTGGACAGGCCGAGACGGGGCCTGTCGAAGCTGTGTTTGCCGAGTACGAACTCTCGGGACCGGGGATCGCGATCTGTACTGCCGGGGAGATCCGTATCGGCGGCGGCGTATCATCCGTCGCCCTGCGTCGCGGCGAGGCCGTCTACATCACGCCTGACGAGGCGTCGCTCGTGTTCACCGGTGGCGGCGAGCTCTTCCTAGCGACGACCGGCGAGTAGGGCGTACTCGCGGGAGTCGTTGAAGGGTCGACTCGCGACCCGTGAATCGCGAGCCATTGGATCGCGGGGGTGGGGCCGTTGGGCTGATGAGTTGGCGCGTTCGGACCGCAGGGTTGGGAACGCAGGGTTCGGACCGCAGGGTTCGGACCGCAGGGTTCGGACCGCAAGGGTTGGGAACGCACGGTTCGGAACGCAGGGTTCGGACCGCAGGGATGTTGAGCCTTGGGCCCTTGAGCCGTTGGGCCCTTGGCCGCTTGGGCCCTTGGACGCTTGGACCCTTGAGCGGTTGGGCCCTTGAGCTGTTGGGCCCTTGCGCCCTTGGCCGCTTGGGCCCTCGGACCTTTGAGCCGTTTCGCTCTTTGGCTCTTTGGCTCTTGATCCTTGGCCAATGCGTTGTTGGATTGCGGTCGTTGAGTTCTGCTTCGGCGTCTGGTTCCTGGTATCGCGTGCAGGGCTTGACCCAGGCTGATTGTCGCGGAACTACGGCACCCGTCGTTTTCTCCCCCCTCCTCATCTTTCTCTACCTCTTCCTCCTTCTCCTCGTACTTCCTCCTCCTCTACTTCCTCTTCCTCCTCACTTCCTTTTCTCACGTCCTTCTCCTACTTCCTCTCGCCTTTTCCACTCCGCTCAATGTTCCGTCGCTTCGTCGCTTCCGTTCCGTTCCACTCCTCCCCAGCTGGGTGCGGAAGAGCTTATCCACAGATTAGTGAGCAAAGATTGAGACATATGTTCGAATGTGGGAGAATTTCGTTATGGAAAACTTCGCGTCGCGACTACTGGAGACGGCTACTGCCATATCCATGTTCGCGGCGGGCGCGGAGGATTTTGATGAACTTTCAGACGAGCGACTGCTTGAACTAGAGCGCGCGATAGCAGCATGCGATCGCAGCCTCGACGCCTATCGCTCACACGCCGCCAAGCAACTTGCTCGCCGGTCGAAGCGAGAGCTTGGGCACGCGGGGCTCGCGGCGCGCCATGGATTCGCGTCGCCCGAGGCGATGATCGAGAACGTCTCCCAAGTTTCCGGCAGACAAGCAGTGCGGTTAGTTGCTATCGGTCGATTGATGGAAGAGACGGATGCCGCCCGCAATCTCCTTGCGAATACCGGCGAAGCAAGCGACATGCCAGCAGCTGTCGTCTGGGAGGCGCCCATTATCGATGCGATCGAGAGCGGAGAATTGTCCGTCGAATGTGCGGATGCGTTGCGTCGCGGTCTGGGGTCTCCTACCGAGCAGATCAACGCTGAGGTTCTGCGTGGGCTTGCGGAACGAGTGCTTGCCGCTAAAGGCCGTTTGAGTGCGGACAAGCTATATAAGGCAGCTCGGACGGAGCGAAATTTGGCTGACCTCACCGGTATCAAGGCGCAGCAGGAGGAAATGTATGCGCGGGGCGGCTTGCGTCTCTTTCCCCAGGCAGATGGAATGTGGCGGTTGACAGCCGATCTTGATCCCGAAGCGGCAGCCGAATTGACGAGTGTCCTTGACCCTCTGACCAGCCCTCGGCGGGGCGGGCCGCGGTTCATCGACCCGCACGATGTAGCTAGGGCTCGACGTATCGTTGATGACCCGCGCACAACCGAACGCATCGCACTTGACGGGCTCTTGGAACTCCTGCGTCTCGGCGTCAACGCAGACCAAGGACGACTTCACGGTGCCGTGAGGCCGGTGGTGAAGATAGTTGTCACGCAGGAAGGACTCGACACGGGTTCGGGGCTCGCAATCATCGAAAACAACGGCGAAGTCGTCTCGATCGAAACTGCGGAACGCGCCTTGTGCTCTGGCGACTCGATCGAAGTGACCGTAGCTGCAGACGGAAGTCCTCTCGATCTTGGTCACACGGTGCGGCTCTTCAGTCGGCGACAGCGGGAAGCTCTCGCTGTAAGAGATGGCGGATGCATGTGGACCGACTGCACTAAACCACCGTCTTGGACGGAGGCGCATCACGTCGAGCATTGGAAACGAGATCATGGCAAGACTGACGTGCGCGACGGATTATTACTGTGTAAATACCATCACCTGGAATTGCACAACAATCATTGGGAAATCGAGAGGCGAGGAAGCGAGTTTTGGTTGATTCCACCGCCGACGATCGACAGTGCATGCACGCCTGTGCTGCTCCAGAGCAAAAGCGTGCTCATGACTGACCTGCGGCGAAAGAACGCGGGCTGAGATGCAGTCGGTCGTTCTCGACAGCCACTACGTGGAACCGGCACCAGCGGCAGCCCAGACCCGGCAATCGTGGAA
>JBDTIM010000139.1:0-15847 GCA_039936355.1 Lacisediminihabitans sp.
TCGGCCGGCCGGTATTAATCACCAGCTTCACAGCCTCATCCTTGAACTCAGGCGTGAACGCCCTCCGTTGACTTCCCATGATGAACATCCTCTCTTACAAGGTGTCCACCAAACGGGGTCAAAGCCACTGCTGACGCCAACAGGGTAGTGGACCGACGCGGTGCCGGACGGGAACGATTTGTGAGACGGGTCAGTTCCTTCCCGCATTACAGGGCTGGCCCAAACCCGATAGCGTGATCTGACCGTGCGCCGCAAAACGTAGTTGACACCGTTGACAGCGGGCGCCCGCTGTACGTAAAGTTGAAAAACTCGTTGACGTAGTTGACAGGGGCTAGGGTCATGATTCGGTTGAACGATTGGGAGCGGCAGTTGCGTGACGGCCAGGTCGTGTCGTTGCCTGGCGAGGCCCAAGAGTACGAAGTAATCATCCGGCGCAAAAAGCTTGAGAACCAGAAACTGTCGAACGAACCCGACGAGAACGGGCGCAGCTCTGACGCGAGGCCCAAAACGGGAATACAAGTACATGAACAGCACGTAAGCGACGAGCATGACAACGGGACTGCCGTAACGATTTTTCTGAGCCACAGCTCTGTTGACAGGATGCTGGCAAGCATTCCTACCGGCAACGACCTGGACGAGCGGGTTGGCCCTTTTTATGACGCGGCAGGGCTGGCCAGTTGGAAGCAGGTGAGCAGGCAGGCCATCCACCGGCAAATGCAGAAACGCCGAATCCTGGGCCTTCGGACATCTGACCGGGAGATCATCTACCCTGCCTGGCAGTTCAACACCCAGGGCACGGCCCTCCCGCTCATGAAGGACGTACTAGATGCTCTGGACCCTGAGGGGCGAGACCCGTGGGGCGACGCGCTGTGGTTGCGAACCCCATCGAAACGTTGGGGTGGCCGATCCCCCGCCGAACTGCTACGCGCTGGGAAGGCCGATCAGGTTCTCGAAGTTGCGCAGGGTATCGGCCGGGCGCTGGCCAGTTGAGTCGCGATCGCACGGCGCAGAAGGCACCCGACGCCGACGCTGGCCCGTGTGAATTTCCGCATCTCCGCGTCGGTGCTTACATGAGATTCGCGCACAGGCGGTGAAGCACGAGCGGTGGCACTACGCCTCCGACGCCGTCGGCCGTTTTGGGCCGCACGCGGAAGGAGACGACGTCGCCTACCCGGCGCGCGCAATCGACGGTCTCGCCGTCTACCAGAAGGCCGGCCTCGAGGTGGTTCCGCCACCCGGTCCGAAGTCGACGTTGACCATCATCCAGCCCCGTTAGGCGACCAGACTGCGTACTCGTCTAACCGGCTAACGATTAGGGCGAACTGAGCAGCCGATCTTTCAGAGAAAGTGTGCCCATAGACGGAGATCCCGTCCTGCCGGTTGCGAAAGGATCGACACCTAAACTCGGTACGAATAGGATCCCGCAGGAAGGAAACAGAACTGATGCACGATGCACACTGCTCTCTTGAAACAGCCACACTCAGTTTCACAACGATCGGTTCGCAACTGCTGGGGTTGCTGACATGACCAGTTGGGACAAGGGTCAGGAAGCTATCGACGGGCTGCAGAGTGCGCTACTTGAAAGTATTCGTATCGGAGCCGGAAATTGGAGATTCCACTTCAGCCATGCCGAGCTCACTATGTGGGGCGCATTGTCTGTGACGTCAGACGGGCAGACGTACGCTCCGTTGCATCCACTTTTCTATCCAAAGCTTCTCGGACTACTCGGTTGTGAACTCTCTTCCCTTGAATTGAGGATGGAGGGGGCCGCACTCGACTTCGGGAACGATGCGGTGATCAATCCCGTTGATGAGGACGGAGTGTTGGTCACCCTAAAAGTGGATGCAGAATCTACAGCGCATATTTGGTCCCGACAAACGGGAAACCTGGTGCATTCCACAGGGGAACGCGAGCCTTTCGATGCCGCCTATTAGATTCGACACGGTCTACTAGAGCAGTAGCACTCCCCTGCATCCCTTGCAGGCGAGTGGCCGGGCACGGTGGGCTTCATCTGCTGGTGCAATACCGGCCGCGGCTGGCGCCGTCTGGCATTCGCTGCCTACCAGGGCGTCGTATCAGACGGTCACCATCTCAATGTCTTTCGCTCCGCCGGCCAGCCTATGCGTCGGCACTGGCGTGTTCAGTGATGATGGATTGCACAGTTTTGAGATCAGCCTCGATGCCGGCCACTGAACCTTCGGGATCAAGAGCCCACCCACGAATCCGCTCAAGCGTCCGATCCACATTTTGGCGGTAGGCGACGTCACGGGCTCCGCCGTCCGCTTCGAGTTCGGCTAGTTCGAAGCGCCGATCCATCTCTTCGGCCGTGAGCCTGAAGATCAGACCCGCACCCGGCACAAAGCTTTGTTCAAGAGCAGTTTGAGCTGCCACACGAGCTAGGGACGGGTTCTTGTCATCGGGCAACGCAGACGGCCCGAAATGCGGCATGTAGTTGGCAGTAAGTCGCACCCACTTCTGTAACAGGCGGGCTTCGTCCCGCGCCATTTGCAGGAGCTCGCGACGAGCGTCCTCGTGCCGGCGAGACATATCGTCGGCAACGCGGAGACGCTCCGATTCCCGGGCTATCGCAGTTGCTCGATGACTAACAAACAAAGCAACGAGGGCAACTGCCACTGATGCCCCGCCCACAAACAGCGGCAGCCAGATCATCGCCCACCACTCGAATTGATCATGCATAGTTTCGAGACTACGAGTAGCCGCCGACAACTGAACTCACTCCGGCTACCGTTTCCGGCGCGAACTCACAGTGAGCGGTCAATGACGCTGCGGGAGCCACCGAGTCCCGATGAATCAGTCGTTCCGGCTAGTGAGCGGACGGTCCAGCCTCAGGCATCTACGGCGCTTCGGCCAATTTCTACAACATGCAAAACGCTTTACGTCCGGCAGAGGCGACCGAGAAACACTACACCGGTTGGTCATAGTGGTTCAGGTCCGGTGCCCAAGCACGATTCAGCCGACGCGAACCTCACCCAAGAGCCAGGGAATCAGCTCTGCGAAAGAGATCAGTTATCTCGTTTTCTGACACCTCCGCGCTGCCATGACAGAAAACGCCATATACCCATGTCCCGTTTGCGTCCGTCGTTACTCGCCGTACGGGCGCTAGCCCCGGCGATGGTTCGAACTAGCCACACCAACATGAAAGACGAGTGAGTAGCGCCAAGTGCTCGCGGCCATCCTCCGGCTGTCCGCTCGCGCGCGCCGCGGGGCGAATACCGTGACGGATCGTGCCGCATACGCCGGGCTGCGCCCGGTGCGGGGCGGAGCGTCACGGTACGCACGGGCCGGCGCCGTCCGGCCGCGCGTGGCGTGACGCGGAGCCGCGTATCGGTTGTCTTCGCGAGACACGCTGCGAACGCCGGGGAATCGGTGCGTGTTGCGTAGCGCGTTCCGCTTGAAAACGACATGATGTCGGCCTGCAAAGAACTACCTCCTCGTTCGACACGTCCTCCCCCGGCGGACGCCGAAGTACTGGCCGGTCATCGATGCTTAACATGACGGCGTTACAGCCGCTGGTGGTCGGCATCTAGGCAACGACTTCGCGAGCCGGTCGAGTCAAACGGAAGACGGTCGCCCGCGGACGGACCTGACTGCACTGGCTTCGCGAACGAGCCAAAGAGGGACACCACGATTGGGACCCGCTTTGAACGCTTCGAGCCGACAAGGACACAGCACCGGTGTCGGCGCTGCTACCGGAGAGGCCGCCAGCGAGACCGCACTAAGTGATATTTGTGACGAAGATGACTGCGCGCGAGGTGCGGCAAGAAATACAGAGGGGGGAAAGCGCGGCCGCCTCAACAACAGATTGGGCGGAATACGTGATCTGAGAAAAGTTCTGCCGATGCTCCTGACGCGAATTCCGCAGCGTTTTCAACACAATCGGGCGACCTCGTTTCGTCGCAACACGGCCGCACTCAGGGCCCTCCGATGTACAAGAAGACTGCCAGCACGAGTTGGCTAGATTCACCCTACTCAGGCTGAGAACTGATGCAGCGCTTGCGATCGGTGTAGAACCCACACCTTAGCTTTGGCCCCCACCCGCGCATGCAATTTGCCAGTCGAAAAGTCTCGGCGAACGAAAGTCTCGGCGAAGGCGTTCCACTGATTCTCACGGGGTCGCCGCTTTAGTGGGTGTGCTTCGCGGAGGTGATCCGGTCCGTCACCAGTTAAGCAATGAATGCTTCTGCTCGCCCTGCGAGTTCAAGCGCCCACGCCCAGGCAAGGCTCTCATTGCGTATGTAGTAGATGCGACGAGAATCCCCGCTATGAGTGGGACTGATCAACGCAGTGTCGAGGAGACTTTGCAACGGTTTTTGGAGGTTGCTCGGCGTTACGCCGAGCTGAGCTGACAGCTCGCCGAGCGATACCAAACCATCGGGAGAGTTGGCAATCGAGACCATGAGTTCGAGTCGGTAGCGCTGGCCGAACGCGGCGCGCGACAGGCGCCGCACCTCCTCGACAGTTGACTCATCCACGGCTACGATGTTACGCGGTACGCATTACGCGAATCGCGTAATGAATAAGAGCATTGGAGAAGTCATGAGTGTTCGCACCGGCATCGAATGGACCGAGGTGACTTGGAACCCGACCACGGGGTGTGACCGAGTCTCGCCCGGCTGCGACAATTGTTATGCCCTGACGATGGCCAAGCGACTCAAGGCAATGGGTGCCGAGAAATATCAGAACGATGGCAATCCGATCACGTCGGGGCCGGGTTTCGGGATCACTCTGCATGAAAGTTCGTTGCGCCAGCCCTACGGCTGGAAGGGGTCGAAGATTGTCTTTGTGGATTCGATGAGCGATCTGTTCCACGCTCGTGTTCCGATTGACTTCGTACGACGAGTATTCGACGTTATCGCCGACACCCCACAACACACTTATCAGGTCCTGACTAAGCGATCGAGTCGCTTGCCGAAAATCGCAGACAAACTCCGCTGGCCGAAAAACTTGTGGCTTGGAGTCAGCGTGGAGAATGAGGACTATCTTTATCGCGTTGACGACCTCCGCCGAGTCCCGGCTGCGGTGAAGTTCCTGTCCTGCGAGCCGCTAATTGGACCTTTGACAGGGATGAACCTTCAAGGGATTGACTGGGTCATCACGGGCGGCGAGTCCGGACCAAAGGCCCGACCGCTTGATCCAGAGTGGGTGCGTGAGATCCGCGATATGTGCATGGACGCTGAGGTGCCCTTTTTCCACAAGCAGTGGGGTGGGCGCACTCCAAAAGCCGGCGGCCGTGAGCTCGATGGGCGAATCTGGGGAGAAATGCCGGGCACACTCAGCGCGTAGCGCGTCGAATAACTGCAGACCAGAGTGGCCCAGCCGGCGGGGCCAGCACCTTGCCCTGATTTGCCAGCGACTTCCATGCCGCACGCAGATGTTTCTCCCGGGCGAGGCCGAGTGTGGGCCCATAGATCTCTTGGAGGTGGTCAAGAACGGTGAACTGGGCACGAGTGACCAAGAGTGCGACGATGTTGTCAGCGATGAGTTTTTCCCACT
Organism: Lacisediminihabitans sp.; assembly: GCA_039936355.1. Lineage (GTDB taxonomy): Bacteria > Actinomycetota > Actinomycetes > Actinomycetales > Microbacteriaceae > Parafrigoribacterium_A. The sequence continues at coordinate 5,515 of JBDTIM010000139.1, forward strand.
CCGCCTGAAGCAGTTCTTCATTGCGCTTCCACTTGTCCTCGAAAGTCTGCACATTGAAGTCGTCACCGAAGAGAGTGTTCGAGTACAGCGACGCGTCGCGTCGTCGTTCTTCCTCGTTAATGCTCTTGCGCCAGCTCGCACTGGCACTAGATGCAGCATCCGCGAACTTGTAGGCCGCAACGGGATAGGTGAAAAAGAGCGTCATCAAAAAGATTGGCTCGTGATCGATGTGTCTCCTGATTGGCACGGTGAAGGACCGGTATCCGGTCTCTCTGAGAACGCGCATCCGGAACTGTTCTGCTACTTCGAGGGCCGCCACGGTAGCGGAGCCCGGGCTGTCGGCGCGGTAGTGCTTGACGAATACGTCTCGCCAATACGCGTCGCCTAGAAAGGTGTCTAGGCGTGCGAGAGTCTTCTGGTCGCCTGGGGAACTGGTATCACTCTTCCCGAGAAGGCCGCCAATACGACGCAGCGAATCGAGGTTCATGTTGAGAAGCACTTCGTTTGCCGCAGTTTTGGGCCTTCCGAAAAGCGTCTTCTTCATCTGTGCCCAGGGAAGCGACGTGCCGAACGGATCGAGGAACGTCAATAGGGGGTCGTTACCGACTTCGGTCACAACTGCGTCCAGGTGCTGCTCAACAGAGCCTTGCAGAACGCGGTAGTTGAATCCTGGGAAAGCGCGCTCTGCCATCACCGACTCAAGCTTTGCTGCGTAGCCTTTGTCCATCTCGATAAACGCACAGTGCAAGCTGCGGGGATTCTTGGTGAACGTGGCTAGTCTGCGTGCCGTGCGAAGGGCGAGCACCGGCGACCCGACTTGCCCCTCGGCATCTCCCGGTTGCGGGTCGTAGACACCGGGACCCGCGTAGCCGTCGATGTACCAAACCCGGTTACCAGCACTCTGCGACGACGTCATCGTCCCAAAAACTGCGACATAGCTGGCGAGGAGCGCGTGTTTGAAGACCGCCGCAGGTTGTCGCTGCTTTTCGAAGAACTTCTCGGTCGCCGTCATGGCTTAACACACTCCGCGGGTAATCGGTTGTATCGAACGTACTAAACCGCCCCGACTCCAAAGGCGTGGACACTCCGATGCGCCTCGCGGCGCTTTGGGCCGAATTCTGGGGATGTACCGACAAAGTAGCCATCGCAGAATGATCGTGGCTATGAATTCGGGACTCCATGAGCACAACGCTCCGAGTCCTCGGTCGCATGGGTCCGCGTGTCATTGCGCAAAGCGGGAGCTGTCGGAAGCTAAGTGAGAAGAGTTCTGGAGGTTAGGCTGTTAGAGTGGTAGAATAACGATATGGACAGTGAGCTGACGGCGCCGGAGTTGGCGCGAGAGCTAGGGGTCTCGCTGCCCGCTGCCCACCGCCTGCTGGATCGACACGGGATATCCGCACCCGGCAAGGGGCGAGTAAGGAAGGCCCCGAGGACCCTCCTGGATGACACGCTCGACGAACGGGGCGCTGTTCCAGTGGTCTTCTCAGGCATGAGTAAGTCACAGATGCGCGTGCTGGCGGCACTATCAAGGGCACCGCTTGGGTTGGGAAGCGCACGGCAGGTCGCGGAACGAGCAGGTGTCAGTCCGACGGTGGCTTCCCGCGAGCTGACCACTTTAGAAGCCCAGGGCCTCGCGCACCGACAGGAGCGGACCGTTGCAGCAGACCGCGCACGAGTTCGGGCGTTCTGGACGACCGATCTGCGGTCGTGGCCGGGCAGCCTGATGCAGGCGGTGAATCAAACGGTGCTCCCTCGTGCGAAACGACGCCGCTCCAAGGTGGCCACGCGTATTCCGGCACGGTTCGGGCACCTGTTCTGGAACGCCGACTTCAGTAAACTCAGCCCGGCAGTCGACGCCAGCTACATTGCTGGCCGAATGCTCGCCTCCCCGAACGTCGGGGCGTGGGCGTGGGCCCTGGAAAACCTTCCTGACGATGGTATCGATACGGCGCTCAGCCGTCGGGGAATGCCCGTCGCCGCGCGTGCGCTGGTCGAAAACTGGAGAGTGTATGGCTGATCAGCCACGAGCGGCAGAGGGAAAGTACGGGCCAAAGAACAATACCGACCCCGAGATCGCACTCCCCGCCGCCGCCGATGAACTCAGCACAGTGGAAGAGTTCCTCCCTGCAGGGACCGCTGCGGCCTGGCGAGCCCTCGCGCCTGTCGTTCCTGACATCGCATTCCTAGCTGGCGGTACGGCGATTACGGTTCACCTGAAACACCGAATCAGTCGTGACCTCGATTTCTTCATGGAGGCACACTTCGACGTCGATGCACTCATCGAGCGTGTGGAGAGCGTCGGGCAGTTCGCACCGACCATGGTCGACGATGGCACCGTAAACGGCATCTTCGAGGGCACTAAAGTCCAGTTTCTCGACGCCAGCACCCAGTTCTCTCTGCAAGCACCAACATGGTTCGCTGGCATCCGGCTCGCGTCGCTGCCTGACTTGATGGCTATGAAACTCAAAGTTATTCAGGATCGAGGAGAGTTACGGGATTACTTCGACATCATGTGCATTGAGCAACGTGGAGGCATTTCTGTCGATGCTGGACTGAAGATGCTTGTCGACCGATACCACCCTCGCGGCCCTGAAGGCGTTGTCGCTGGTGTCCTGCGTGGACTCGGATACATGGGGGACGTGGAAAACGATCCATCGCTTCCCGTCTCCCGCAAGGTAATCGAAAAATACTGGCAAAACAGGCAGCCGGAACTTCTCAAACACCTCTCCAGCAACTAGGCCAGGAGCAAGGCCGCTTTGGTTTCGCGTGTCCGAAGCACGTGGCAACAGTTCGAATTTCCCGGCACGTGACAGAAAACCGAAGGATCGCGACTATCGACTGCGGCGCGGAACCAACGCGTCCCTTCCTAAGTGTCGACGTCGATGAGAGAAATGCTGCGGAAGCTATAAGAGAAAGGGTGCCGACTAGCGTGAGCAGAGTGCCCACTCTTCTTAGAACCGACAAAGTCCAAGGTTCCATAAGATAAGTCCAGGCGTGCGTGAGATGTGACAGCGGGTTTCAAGCTCGGGCAGGATCATGACCCGAGAATAAGACCTGGCCATGTGTAGAGTGCGTCTATGGCTATTCGACGACAGCACCTCGCCGTTGTGATCGCTGTTGCATCCGCGATTCTGCTCGCAGCATGCGCATCCCAGCGTGTGGCGGAAGAGCCGACTGAGACACCTATGCCGGCGAAATCGACACAGCAGCCAACACCGACGGTTAGGCCGACCGCAGACGCTGCTTCCATGGCCGCGGCACAGGCTCGCCTGGACAGTGCCGCCGTTCCGGCGCAAGCAACGGCGCAGTCTGTGAAGCCAGATGCTGTCGCCGAAAAGCTCAACATGAAGCCATTCTGCGATCCGCAAGCGGTGGCTGTTGGGTTCTGGACGGTGCCGGCGATGAGCGTCACCGAGTTAATGGATTGGCTCCGCGCGAACCCGAGCCCTGGTATGGGCGTGTCGTCGACTTCTGGCCCTGTCGAAGGAGCCGCCGGTTCGATTCACGACGGTATTGTCACTGAAACGGTTGGCGGGATGCCGGCCGATAACGGCCTCGTCTTCTCGATCGCACCGACTGCTGACGGGGTCGCCTTCCGGGCGGACGCGATCGTCATCCCTGCCGATGCGACCTGTCCGGAACCCGTGCCGGGCGTCAGCTGGGCGCTCGGCGGTTGAGCGCAGTGACCCCGTGAGTCCTCGTATAAGACTCAGGGGACGCACGGCTGGTGCTGAAGCGGTTGTCAGAGCAAGCCCGGTCGGCTCGCCTTTCGTACAGCGTCGATGCGTGAGGTTGCGCCAAGCTTTGAATAGATATTTGTGGTGTGGCGTTTCACCGTGCCCTCACAGATGGAGAGTCCGCTGCCGACATCTCGATTCGATCGGGCTTGTCCGATCAAGCGCAGCACCTGTAGTTCTCGATCAGACAAGATTGCGCGGAGTAGTCCTCGTTTCCGTCCGCTGGCGCTTCGTGCGCCCTCGCGATGGGCTTTGCGTGATGTGCCGTGAGAATGATCTCAACAAGTTCGAACCCTTGAGCGTCCTTCGTCATATATCCTGACGCACCGGCAGACATCAGTTGTCGCTTGAGAACGTTGTCTCGATGCATGGTGAGGATGACCACCTTTACGCTGGGTGCTGTTCGGGCAATTCGGCGGATTGAGGTTTCGGCGCGGAGGCATTCCCGGTTGAGGTGCGCCTGGTCGGCGTACCCTGCATCGACTGCCAACCCGCTCACCCCGTCAGCACCACGCCGGCCAGTGGCCGGGGTGCTGGCCTGAGCAATGCCAGGAACCCCTGGAATCGCAAGGTGCGCTGAAGCACCTTGGGGCTCAGTCCGACAGCGTGCATCGACCGACGCCGCAACTGGCTCTCGGAGAGCGCAAGGTGCTCCGCCAGAACCCCGATCGACACCGGACGCCACGGGCATCAGCACGTTGACGGCTTCCCGCACGAGAAGTCTGTGGCGCTGCCACGCCGAATCTCTTGGAGCAGTTGCGCCCCCAACCGATCGACGGCCCGCTCGAGCGTCACCGCGCGCGCAATCGTCTCCACGAGATGGTCCGCCAGGCATCCCCAGAGGCCGAGCAGTCCGACTCGCTGATCCACGAGCTCGTTCATTGTTACGGGGGCCTGGTCAACTCCAACGACTTCACAATGAAGTGGTTATGCATCGCCAGATTACCCGACTTGAACATCGGGTCATGAAGGTGCACGTTGGCGAACGGCACGTTACCCACCGTGGCATCCGTCGCCGGTGGCGGCAGTTCGCTTGCTTGAACGTCGTCCGCTCGAATATTGCTTCGCGAGAAGGTCAGTGCGCCGGGATCGCCCGTGGCGCCTGGCCCCGTAGCGCTTCGCGCTCAACTATTCCTCTGACATCTCGATCGGAGGTGTGCCGGAAGTTACCGGATCCGGCTCTCGGTCAATGGCGGTCTCTGCGGCGGAGCATCGTCCCTGAATGATTTGCCGCATTCCCACGACCTTATCTTGGCAGAAGCAAGTTCGGGCTTACGATTTAGGTGAGATCGAGTGCATCATGCGGTACGCATATCCACCGATCCCTGGAACGTCGCTGTGCCGGGCATAGGGGAAGTAGCGTCCGATGTAACGGACGTCATGCTAAGATGTCCTCTTGAAAGGACGCTCCGATGGACACGGCAGGTTTGACAGCATTTCTCAACGAGACCGATACCGCACCAGCAGAGCTGGCGCGGAGGGCTGGCGTGTCCAGAAACACCGAGTGGTCGCTGCGCCGCGATCCAAGCCGCGCAAAACTTGGGACTCTAAGGGAACTCGCCCTCGCCTGCGGTCTCGACATCAGAATCGACACGGTAGCAGCCAGCGATGCATACGCCTCCGCTGCTGCACGAGTCATGGTCGGGGATCTACCCGCCGATAACGTCGACGATCACAAGCAGCTCTCTGAATGGATAGTCCGACTCCAGCGATGGGCTCCTGACGCGGCACCGCTTCAGCTGGTCGAAATGGCAGCAGATGTATCAGCGCCACAAAACAGGTCTGGGGCAATCTTCCTAATCGGACGACACGACGCCGATCGGTTGGCGTCCGCTGCGCTCGCGAGCGGGGAACCGTGGGTGCTTTCCGGCGCCGCCGCCCTGGACGCACTTGATATAGAACCTATATCGAGAACCTCGCCGACAGTGCTGTGGACGGCGGGGCCCGATGCCGTCACCGGGATGCTGCTCAGCACGCACAGGAGGACAACCGTGGTCTCAGCGGCGAACGTTATTGTCGCGCCACTACATCAGACGGCTTTAGCCGGAAGCGCCAGTTTGGGCGGGGTAGCGCTCGTCAGCCCAGTACAGGCTGTCATTGACAGCCTGGGCATCGGCGGGGAACTTGGGGCTGCCGCACACAATATCGCTGGAGGATGGTGACCAATGCCGGATAAGCAACGGTGGGGCGTCGGCTCCAACCAATACCGAAAGAGGCCAGGGAGACCTGCCGGGGCAGATCGTCGGACGGATCTTCCATCACTCCGCCTCAGCGCGGAAAGCAATAGCCAGTACCAAGCGTGTGGGATCACGTGGGACTTGGGTCCGGTTGACCTTGAGGTGATCGGGGGAGATGGAAACGTCGAGCGGGCCCGATTCCGTTTCCGCTCGCGGTTCCCGGATATGATCTGGGACGCAGCGCGGCTGGAGGGCAACAACTTCACACTGCCAGAAGTGCAGACACTGCTCGACGGCGTCACCGTCGAGGGAAAGAAGCTCGAAGACCAGGAGCAGATCCTCGCCCTCAACGAGGGCTTCAACGAAGTCGACCAGTTGGTCAAGCGCGGTGAGTTTCATTTGAGCAAGCAGGTTTCTGACCGAATTCACCGGCTGGTGGCGGTGCATGAAGCAATCGAGTCGGGTAATTTCCGTGGTGAGGGTTCGGCCACCGGTGGCGGTGCTGTTCGTCTCGCAGGCGGGGGTGTCGTCGATGGCCGGGCCGCCGGTGAGGGCGGCGCCGACTTGCGGGCATCTCACGACAGCCTCCTCGATCACCTCAGTACAGAACCGGATCCGCGAGTTCGCGCTCTCGTGTACTCCGCATCGGCGATTCGACACCAGTTCTACTTCGACGGCAACAAACGCACCGCGAAATTGATGGCGAGCGGCGAACTACTAACCCATGGGTACGACGCGATATCGATCCCCTATTCGAGGCTGCATGAGCAGAACCTTGCCCTGGACGAGCTGTTTAGGACAGACGACGCCACCAATCTGATGGTGTTGCTCGCCGACTGCGCACGAGGGTAACAGGAACAGATACTGGGACCTCCGTCAGCGTGAACCCGGCTGTCTCCCATCTCACCCAAATCGTAAGCCCGAGCAAGTTACGGGAATCAGCCAGACGTGGAGATTCCGCTGATCCGAGATCGGACGACTGGCGATCGGCGAGACGCCTCATAACCCTAGGGGTGTGAGACATTGCTGAGTGTTCCCTTCCGGATGTTCAGTAGTTGATCTGAGCCCTCGTCAATGGAACCCCGGTCCTATCCGAGAGGGAGCGCACGCTTCGTCAGATTGCGATGCGGTGCGATTCCACCGGCCGCCGTGCGTAGCAGTGGTGCCGCCGCCGTGCTCAAGGTCCTCGAGAAGGCCCAGGTGGGACGCCGGCTTCGTCCTCGGTTAGTGAGCCCTTCGCTTCGCTGGCGCCGTAGCTACCGTATGACTCAAAGGCGCCTACCGCCTAAGAGCGGTGACGCGCGGCCAGACATGCGCTCCGCGGCTCTGATAGTCGTCTAAAGCTTCCGTGACGCCCCGTCGCCCGGCCTGTCGGAGACCAAACAGAGCCGCCTCAGATCAAGGTCGTGAGCACTCCACCATCTGCGCGGACTGCCGCCCCGTTTGTTGCCGAGGACAAGGGGCTGGCTAAGTAGAGCGCCAGGTTGGCGATCTCAACGGGCCTGATGAACCGCTGGAGAAGGGAGGTCTGGTTGCCACCGATGATTGCTGCTTTCATATCGTCTGTCGCGATCGCCTGTGCCTTCGCGATCTCGCTGACGGTGCTTGCAACTCCGTCGGAATAAGTGGGGCCTCCAAGGATTGTGTTGACCGTGACCTCGGTCCCGCGCGTGAGCTTCGAGAGCCCGTTGCTCAGGGCGAGCATCGCCGCCTTGGTCAACCCGTAGTGGACCATGTCCGCAGGGATGTTCACGCCGGACTCGCTGCCGATAAATATGATCCGACCCCAGTTCTTCGCGATCATCCCGCTCAGTACTTGCCGAGAGAGTCGGACTCCACTCATGACGTTCACATCGAAGTAGCGTTGCCACTCTGAGTCCGAAATGCCTTGGAAGGGCGCGAGGTCAAATAGCCCCACGTTATTCACCAAAATATCAACCTCGCCCAACCGGTCGAGAAGTCGTTCAACCTGAGCGGCGTCGGCGAAGTCTGCGACGATTCCGGAGACACTCCCACCCGGTGCCGAATCTCGGAGCTGCGCCACCGCGTCTTGCAGCCTGTCTTCGCTTCGTCCATTGATGATGACGGCCGCGCCCTCGGCGAGCAGTGCTTGGGCGATCGCGTAACCGATCCCTTGGGTTGACCCGCTAATGAAGGCCTTCTTACCGCTGAGTTGGGTATCCATAGCCCTTGCCTTTCTCTCGAAGTGGTGTTGCGGTGCGTCTGCTCAACTTTCCCAGTCAAGTAAATTAATCGTTATTGACTTTCTCGGTAAAGTCAATTCGACGCCGAGGTTCCCGCATTCGCGTAATCTGTTGTTATGTCAGATGTCAGCCGCCCGTCAGGTCTTGACGATGAAAAGCTCAAGACATGGGCAGCCGTGGCGACACTTCTCGAGTGGCTGCCCGCCGCCCTCGACGCCCAGATGCAGCGCGACTCCGATCTCTCACACTTCGAATACGGCGTCCTGTTCGCACTATCAGATGCCGCTGACTGCACCCTCCGAATGAGCACCCTCGCGAGCTACTCGAACAGTTCACTGTCGCGGCTTTCTCGTGCCGTGTCACGGCTAGAGACGAAAAACTGGGTACGTCGTGTCCCCGACCCGAACGACGGTAGATACACACTCGCAAGCTTGACTGAGCTTGGTGGCAAAAAGGTCGCGCAAGCAGCCCCCGGTCACGTCGATCTAGTGAATCGCCTCATCTTCGACCCATTGTCGCAGGCACAAACCCGACAGTTGCACGACATAAGTGCGCGAATCACGTCGGCCATTCGCTCTGGCGGCGGCTGGCAGTCGTCTTAGGGCAGTGGGGGTTCAGCTGGCCGAGGAACGACTGCCACACCGACGTACTCGTGGCCCATCGGAGCGGGGCCATTGACCGGCTCGATGCCCCGGTATGACCAGAGGCCTGAGCCGCACACACACGCGGCGGCGACGCGGATGATGGCGTCCGTAGGGCGGTGATGGTCGGCTTGTCGCGGTCGATGACGCGCACATCGCCTGGGGCATAGAAGACTGCTCCGCGCATTCTTTTAGTTCTCCTGGTTCTTATCAGGCGCGAAGAGGTTCTTTGCGACGGTCATCGCCGACATGGCTTTGGGCCAGCCAGCGTAGAAGGCGAGGTGGGTGATCGCCTCGATGAGTTCCGGCTCGGTGGCGCCGTTCTGCTTGGCGAAGGCGAGGTGGAAGTTCAGCTGTCCGTGTTGCCGCCGGTGAGGAGGGCTGTCACAGTGATGAGGCTGCGGTCGCGCTTAGAGAGCTCGGCCGCTCCCACACCTCGTCAAACAGCACCTGGTCGGTGTAGTGGACCATTCCGGGCGCGAAGTCTCCGAACGTTTGCCGAACGCGACCACTTCTTGCCCTCGCTCGCGCCGCATCGCCGTCAGCGCGCCCGCGACGGAAACCTGCACTCGCCGTCAGCTCGAGCGTCCAGCGGCTGCTGGGCTCGATGGTCGGCGTCCCCGCGTTCGTGCGCAACGGTCGGCTGGATATTCTGGCAATCAACGACCTCGGTCGCGCGCTGTATTCCGAGGCGTTCAGTCCGGGCAGGACAGTCATGAACCTGGCACGATTCCAGTTCCTCAATTCGCGCTCCCACAATCTCTACCCCGACCGGGACAACGCCGCAGACACTGCCGTCGCGATACTCCGTACCGAGGCAGGACGAGATCCGTTCGACAAATGCGCTCACCGACCTCGTCGGCGAGCTGTCGACCCGCTCGGACGCGTTCAGGACCCGCTGGGTCAGCACGATGTGCGTCTGCACCGCGGAGGCCCGCTCGTTTTAGACGCGGCCCACGGTTCGTCACTCGGCTGGCGTTTCCGTAGTAGTACCGAGCAGGATGTCGGCGAAGCGGGGAAGCTGCTCTTGTGCGTGTCTAATATCACATCCCGATATGAGCATGGCATATATGGTTACATGCCGATACGGACATAGATTGATTTTGGTCGGATCTTGTCCGATCGTCACGACACCAACTGTCCTTCCAACGGTCGTAGGCGCTGCGCCGCGTCGCCGATGTCGCCTAACAGCTTGCTGCACCAGGCCGGGGCGACGTGCTCCGTGACTTTGCCGATGATCCGACCACACCGTCCACAGCCCACGCTGACGTGATCAACCTCGAAGACAACAGCTACCGGCCTTCAGGACCGTACAACCTGTAGTCTTTCTTTCAGATGGCCCATTTTCGGTTGGCGTCAACAATGACATTTTGACAGCACCGGATTAGTCAGGCGGGTGTGGCGGGACACTGGTCGAGCAGTTTGCGGTGTTCGAGCTCTTCCGGTGGTTGGTCCGTCGGTCTTGTTTTGGGAGATCGGGTGGGGTCGTTTTCGGGGCGGGATTCGACCGGAATTGAGCTGGGTTTCGCGATTCTAAATCGGGTCTGGAGTCGTTGGGTTTCGGGGCTGTTTTG
>JBDTIM010000140.1:0-9771 GCA_039936355.1 Lacisediminihabitans sp.
ATCACCGTGGGCGGTGAATCCCACGAGATCACGCTTGAGGTCGCTCAGCACCTCGGCGACGATCTCGTTCGCGCCATCGCCCTGAACCCCACAGACGGCCTGGTCCGTGGTCAAGAAGTGCGCGACACCGGAGCACCGATATCCGTCCCCGTTGGCGACGTTACCAAGGGCAAGGTCTTCAACGTCATCGGTGAGGTGCTGAACGCTGCTCCGGGCGAGAAGATCGAAATAACCGAACGCTGGCCGATTCATCGCAAGCCACCCGCCTTCGACCAGCTCGAGTCGAAGACTGAGCTCTTCGAGACGGGTATCAAGGTCATCGACCTCCTCACCCCGTATGTTCAGGGTGGAAAGATCGGCCTCTTCGGTGGTGCCGGCGTCGGCAAGACCGTCCTCATCCAGGAGATGATTCAGCGTGTGGCGCAAGACCACGGTGGTGTCTCCGTGTTTGCCGGTGTCGGCGAGCGCACCCGTGAAGGCAACGACCTCATCCACGAGATGGAAGAGGCAGGCGTCTTCGACAAGACGGCACTAGTGTTCGGCCAGATGGATGAGCCGCCGGGGACGCGTCTTCGCGTCGCACTCTCGGCCCTGACCATGGCCGAGTACTTCCGCGATGTGCAGAAGCAGGACGTGTTGCTCTTCATCGACAACATCTTCCGCTTCACCCAGGCCGGTTCAGAGGTTTCGACGTTGCTCGGCCGCATGCCGTCTGCGGTGGGTTACCAGCCGACTCTTGCCGATGAGATGGGCGTCCTTCAAGAGCGCATTACCTCGACGCGTGGCCACTCGATCACGTCGCTGCAGGCGATCTACGTTCCCGCGGACGACTACACCGACCCGGCCCCGGCGACCACCTTCGCCCACCTCGATGCCACCACCGAGCTCAGCCGTGAGATCGCGTCGAAGGGCCTGTACCCGGCCGTCGACCCGCTGACCTCGACCAGCCGCATCCTCGACCCCCGTTACCTGGGTGCCGACCACTACAACACGGCCATTCGCGTGAAGGCGATCCTGCAGAAGAACAAGGAACTACAGGAGATCATCGCGATCCTCGGTGTTGATGAGCTCTCGGAGGAAGACAAGGTCACGGTGTCGCGCGCGCGCCGCATCCAGCAGTTCCTCTCGCAGAACACCTACATGGCCAAGAAGTTCACCGGTGTGGAGGGTTCGACCGTTCCGCTGAAGAATACGATCGAGTCCTTCTCCAAGATCGCCGACGGCGAGTACGACAGCGTTGCCGAGCAGGCGTTCTTCAACGTCGGCGACCTCGACGATGTCGACAAGAAGTGGGCAGAGATCCAGAAGGAGAACGGCTAGCAATGGCCGAACTGACGGTGAGTATCGTCTCGGCGGACAGCGAGGTGTGGTCGGGCACCGCATCGATGATCGTTGCGCGCACGACCGAGGGCGAAATCGGCATCCTGCCGGGTCACGAGCCAGTTCTCGCGATTCTCGCCGAGGGAGAGGTGCGCGTCACGATCACCGGCGGCAAGCCGGTCGTCGCAAATGCCGCCGACGGGTTCCTGTCTGTCGAACACGACACCGTGACGATCGTCGCGAGAAACGCTGAACTGGTTTCGCACTAGACGGCTCGCACCAAACAGAAAGAGGCGCACGATGCTGATTGCGATGGCAGGCCTGCCCGGCTCGGGCAAAAGCACCATCGCGCAGGTCATCGGTTCGCGGCTCGGCGCATCCGTCGTCTCTGTTGACCCGCTGGAGGCGGCAATCCTCAAGGCCGGAATCGACAGTGGTCAGCCCACCGGACTCGCCGCCTACCTGGTTGCCGAAACCATCGCGGAGTCTGTGCTCGCCTCCGGTCGCCACGTCATCGTGGACGCGGTGAACGCCGTGGACCCGGCGCGGGAGCAGTGGGTAGACCTCGCGGAACGTCAGGGGGTGAAGCTGAAGTTCATCGAGATCTCCTGCATGGACCCTGAGATTCATCGCCAACGCCTGGAGAATCGCGAACGCAAGCTTTCCCGCCTGAGCGCCGTGAACAGGCATGCCGTTGAACAGAGCCTTGAGGAATATTCCCCCTGGGCCGGACCCAGCGGAGCTGTCGCCCGCATCACGATCGACTCGACTCAGCCGCTCGGCTCGAACGTCGAGATCGCTCTCGCCTTCCTCGAGGAGTGAGTACGCTTCGGAGGCCGGGCAGGTGCTGATCCTGTTGCCTCCCTCGGAGACGAAGCGAGACGGTGGGGTAGAGGGCTCGCGTCTGGATCTTTCCCTGCTCGGCTTTGCAGCGCTCGGAAAGCCGCGACGGACTGTCATTGCTGCCCTGAGGAAACTTGCGAAGAACCAGAAAGCCATGGCCGCCGCGCTCCACCTCGGCCCGACCCAGCACGTTGAGGTGCTGCGCAATCGTGAGCTGGTGAGTTCTCCGACCCTGTCCGCGGTGGATCGCTACACCGGTGTGCTTTACGACGCCCTGGATGCGCGGAGCCTTTCCGCAGGCACCCGCCACTTCGCCTGCCGGCACCTCGTCATCCACTCCGCACTGTTCGGGTTGCTCCGGGCCGGCGACCCAATCCCGGCCTACCGCCTCTCCCACGACTCACGGCTACCCGAACTGCATCTGAAGCGGGTGTGGGCTGGGCCGATTGCCGACATTCTGGATGCGAGCGCAGAGTTGGTTCTCGACCTTCGGTCAGAGGCGTACGTCGGTCTCGGCCCGTCCGCTGGTGCGTCGCACTCCTACTATCTCCGGGTGATGTCAGAAGGCGCAGATGGTGTGCGGCGCGCGCTCAATCACTTCAACAAGAAGGGGAAAGGCGAGCTGGTGCGGGCGATCCTCAACGCAGGCATAGATCATCAGGATGTCGAATCCTTGCTCGCCTGGGCACTTGCCAGCGGCATCCCACTTGTGCGGGGCGCCGAACGAGAGTTGGTGCTCGTTGTCCGGTGAGCGCACTTCCGGGTTCGATAGGATTACGGCAACCCAAGGAGACACGTGAATTACGATCCCAGTCCGGTAATGCCCATGTACAGCATTGCCTTTCTCATGGCCTTCGTCGTGTTGTATCTGGTGCTGATCGCCGGTGTGTACGTTGTGTTCTCTTGGCTGCTCAGCCGGGTGTTTCGGAAGGCACGGATTCCGGCGTGGAAGGCCTGGGTCCCGATTTACAACTACTGGGTGTTTCTGGAGTTGGGCGGGCAGCAGGGCTGGTTGGCCATTCTCATGTTGGTGCCCGTGGCAAACATTGTTGCCACGGTATTCCTGTGTATCGCGGCGTACAACATAGGGCTTGCCTTCGGTAAGGAAGGCATCTGGGTTCTGATGTACATCTTCCTGCCGTGGCTGTGGATTGCGATTGTCGGGTTGGATTCTTCTCGCTGGGAGCCCTGGCGTTCTCCCGCGCCGCCGGTCTACGGATCCAACGTTTTCCCTCCTCCTCCTCCCGCATCTCCCGGGTATTGAGAGGGTCGTTCCGAGGCGCTAGCTCTACGCTTTCTAACCGCGACTTGTTAACCGCGACTGATTAACCACCGCCATCGACTGTTGCTGGTCTCAATCAGCCCGCGCGCCAGCAACCGAGCAGGTGGTCGTCGACCATGCCTGTGGATTGCATGAGCGCGTACATCGTGGTCGGCCCAACGAAGCGAAACCCGGCAGAGCGAAGTGCCTTGCTCATGGCTGTCGACTCCGGGGTAACGGCGGGAACTTCGTCGAAAGCGGCCGGCCGCGGCCGCTGCCCCGCATGAGGAGCGAAGTTCCACAGCAACTCGTCGAGCGCGCCCGGATTCTCCCTGCTTAGCTGGAGGACGAGTCTGGCGTTCGAAATGGTGGCCTCGATCTTCGCACGGTTGCGAATGATAGCTGCGTTCTGCATGAGAGCCTCGACCTTGCTCTGATCAAAGCCGGCAATCAGTTCGGGGTCGAAGTCATGGAATGCCTCGCGGAACGCGGGCCTCCTTCGCAGGATTGTTATCCAGGACAGTCCGGCCTGGAAACCTTCGAGGCTCATCTTCTCGAACAACTCACGATCCCCGTGCAAGGGGGTGCCCCACTCCTCGTCGTGATATCGCCGGTATTCGGGGTCGGACGCGCCCCACGAGCAGCGTGCTCGGCCGTCGTCGCCATACACGAGACCAGGGTGCGACGAGGACCTGACAGCATCAGGCGCCACAGCAGCTGCGCGCCCAGCCGTTGTATGCATGGATTCGGAACGCGTGGACGCGGATGGTACGGCCGCTACTTCCGTCTGCCTCATGCGACGAGCACAATACCCTCGTGATCGAGCAGCCAGCTCTTGGTAGGAATGCCGTTACCACCGCTGTAGCCAGTGATCCTGCCGTTGGCACCGAGTACCCGGTGGCACGGCACGATGATGGGGATCGGGTTCGCGCCGATCGCGCCACCGACGGCCCTTCCGGCCGACGGACGGCCGGTCCCGCGCCCAATTTCGCCGTAAGTGGTGGTTTCGCCGAAATCTAGTTCGGACAGTTGCTGCCAGACGGCTTTTTGGAATGCGGTGCCGGAGGGGCACAGGGGGAGCTCGAAGTGGTGTCGTGTGCCGTCGAAGTACTCGTCGAGCTGTCGCGCGGCCTCATCGAGCACGGGAGTGGAACGCTCTGGTTCTGCCTCATGGGGAAGATGGCCTGCTCGTTCGATGGTGAGCGAAACGATGGCAGTGTCGGTGCCGATCAACTCGATCGTGCCGATCGGACTGTCGACCCTCCGGAGGAACTGTCGGGGAGCTGAAGGGGTCATGGTTCGACTGTAGCCGTGTCATCCGACACCCTTCTGGCGATTTTCGGACGTTGGTTAGTCGTGTGCCACGAGGCGGTTGTGGAGGAGAGGTCGGCGCCACGTACGCTGGTCGCATGGCTGAAATTGAGTATCGCCCTCTGGGCCGTTCCGGACTCGTCGTCTCCACGATCGGTGTCGGCTGTAATAACTTCGGCAGAGCAAAAACCGCCACGGAGACACAGGTGGGTACTGACGCCGTGATCCACGCCGCGATCGACGCTGGTGTGACACTGTTTGACACTGCGGACATCTATGGTTCGGAGCGTGGACTCAGCGAAACCCTGATGGGCCATGCACTGAAGGGTCGACGTGACGAGATCGTTCTCGCGACCAAGTTCGGCATGGACATGGCGAGGGCTAACGGGCCGGACTGGGGTGTGCGAGGTTCGAGACGGTACATTCGTCGCGCGGTTGAAGCCTCACTGAAGCGGCTACAGACCGACTGGATTGACCTGTATCAGCTGCACCAGCCAGACCCGATTACCCCGATCGAGGAAACCCTTGCCGCGCTCGATGAACTCATCACGGAGGGAAAGGTGCGCTACATCGGTCATTCGAACCTTGCAGGATGGCAGATCGCTGACGCGGAGTATCGCGCGATCCTTGGTGCCCACCCGCGGTTCATCTCGGCCCAGAATGAGTACAGTCTGCTCAAGCGGGGGGTTGAGAGCGAGGTTCTGCCAGCAGTCAATGCATATGGACTTGGCTTCCTGCCGTTTTTCCCGCTCTACAACGGGCTGTTCACTGGCAAGTTCAACCGCTCCGGCGGACCAGCAGACAGTCGTATCATGGCGATCCGTCCGCAGGTGCTCGACGGTGTCGACTGGGATGTGATGGAGAGCTACGAGGAATTTTGTGCCGAGCGTGACATCAGCATGCTCGCAGCAACTTTCGGCTGGCTTCTCGCCCAGCCCGGGCTGACGAGTGTGATAGCCGGGGTCACGAAGCCGGAGCAGATCTGGCAAAACGCGGATGTCGCATCCAGCTGGAGGCCGACGCCAGACGAGGTTGCTGAAATCTCCGCCCTCTTCGCGTGACGCGGGCCGGGAAAGCTCGTTATGCCAGCGAGGCTTTCGCATCGCGCCTCAGCTGGGCTCAACGGTGGAGGAACAACCGAGCGCTTGCTCTTCCACCATTAGTTACTTGGTTAGCCTGGACGCTCTGATGGTGACGCTTATTCAACAGTGCGAACAAGGGCACAACGGATAGTCCTCCGATTGACCTGGTTGCTTATGGAGCAATCACCAAGACGGCCTGCCGGGGACCTCAACCGCAACTGCGCAGCCATGGGTAAAACCCAGCACTGACGGGGTTGCAGGAGTTGCTGATGTGACCGGGAGGACTTTTTATGCGTGCTCGCAACCTGTAGTTCTTACGAGTCACCTTCTGGCGTAGACAGAATTGTCTTGACAAGTGCTCAAAATAGGATGTGAGTGAACTTGCTTGACGCATTGTCAGGCATTAGGGAGTAATCATGAGAGTGAGAACGAAACTAACCCTCGCTATTGTCGTGGCGGCAATCGTCGCGATTGGAGGTGTTTCCCCAGCGTTCGCGGCACCGTTGCCGCCACCCGCGCCAAGCATTACAGATACTAGTTACGCTACGGCGGACGCATTCCTTGCCCAATACGGAGCTGACAGCGCGACACGAGCGCGACTTATGACCACACTCGAGTCTGGCGGTGCGTGGGACTCGTTGTCCAGTGAGAATGTGCCGGTGAGCGTTGTCAAGAGTTCGCGCGCCGATGGTGCTTACACCATTTCCACATACGTGGATGGATCGATCAGCGTGGTCCGTATCGGGAATGCCGCGACCGTGGTACCCGGTGGCGTGACTCCGATGGGCGTTTCCCAATGTAGTGTGAGCGGCGCGGCTCATACGAACTGCTACATAAGTATGTGGGTCGGTGTCGTAGCGATGAACTTTACAGCGAGTTACAACTCATCCACCAACAAGGTTTCAAATATTTATGGTGCTGGCTGGGCTGTAGGCGGCGCGTGCTCCGTCTCGCTACAGTACTTGGGTATTCCCGCCCCTAACATTGGTCGGATGGACATCGTGGCACAAATGTGTGTTATCGGATTTTCTGACACGTTCTTTCTCCAGCTGAAGGTCACCAGTGGTACCCCAGTTGTATCCTGGAGTTCATAGAATCGAGGCAAGACTATGGGCCCGCTTACTTCGTGGAATACCTGGATAGCAGTTTCATTCGTTGCGCTAGTAGCTATCGTATGGACGCTAGTCATCGTCGTTAAAGCAGCAAAACGACGCAATCATCACCGGTCGTCATAGGAGCATCGACATCGAGACCGCGGGTCAAGGTTTATTGATACTGACCCGCGGTCTCTTTTAGAGCACCGGTCCCAACAGCTCCGAGTTCTGCATGCAACATCGGGGACTTGAGTCAAAGGCTATGGCCGAAAACGACAATCCACGGTCCTCGCAAATGAAACGTTTTGTGAAATATGCGGCACCGAAAAACGATTATCCATTCCAACGGTGTTTAGCGGAACCTTGCATGGCATCCGTGTTCTGGCCTGAGTGACCAGCGTCGGGAGCCTGGTTCACGGGAAGGTGAGCACTACCTTGCCGAGGCCGTGCCCGGCCTCCAGCTCGGTGTATGCCGCGCTCACCTCGTCGGCGGGGAAACTCGCGCGGATCGGGAGCACGAGTTCGCCGTTGGCGGCCAGCTGCGCGAGCTCTGCGAGTTCCGCGGACGTCTTGCCCCCACCGCCCACGGAACCTAGACCGTGCTCCTTCGCTGCACCGTGGTCGGCAATGGTGTTGATCCTTTCCGGGGCAACCCCGAGCGCGAGGGCGGCATCGATCGTCTCCCGCCCCACGTTATCGAGCACGGCCGTGTAGCCCTGCGGGGCGGCCGCGCGGAGGCGATCCGTCATCCCCGGTCCGTAGCTGACCGGCACGATGTCGAGTGAGCGCAGGAAGTCGTGGTTGCGTTCGCTCGCCGTGCCGATCACGGTTGCGCCAGTGCGCCTCGCGAGCTGGGCGCTGAGCAGGCCGACTCCGCCCGCCGCGCCGCTCACGAGCACGGTGTCGTTCGGGCCGAGCGAGAGCGAGTCCGCGGCGCGCTTCGCGGTGTTGCCGACGAGTCCGATTCCTCCCGCGGTCGTCCAGTCGAGGCCTTCTGGTTTGGCCGCGATAGCTGTCGACGGGACGACGACGTGTTCCGCCTGCGCGCCGCGCCCGATCCAGCCGAGCACCTCGTCACCGATCTTCCACGTCGTGACCCCATCGCCGAGCTCGTCTATGACTCCAGCGAATTCCGAGCCCTGCAGACTTGGAAGAGTGTGCTTGGGCAGATAGCCACCCCTACGCACCTTCGAGTCGAACGGATTCACGCCAGCCGCGCGTACGGCCACTCGCACGCGGCCATCACTCGCATGCGGCTCAGGCACCTCGATGACCGAGAGGACCTCTGGCCCGCCGTAGCTGCTGTAACTGATCGCACGCGACATCCGTCATCCTCTTGTTCGTTGCTTTCAGTCTAGGCAGGCACTAGAGCGTGATGACCGAAGGCGCGTTCGGCACCATAAGTGGAGCTTCGGTGGCTGCGATCACCTCATCCACGGTCACGCCTGGAGCGATCTCCCGCAAAACGAGCCCGTCTTCCGTGACGTCTATCACGGCGAGATCGGTGATGATGAGGTTGACCGAACCTCGGCCGGTGAGCGGAAGGCTACACGCGTTCACGATCTTTGCCGAGCCGTCTTTGGCTACGTGTTCCATGAGCGCGATGACTCGCCCAGCACCGTTCACAAGGTCCATCGCGCCGCCCATGCCTTTGATCATCTTTCCCGGCACAGTCCAGTTAGCAATGTCGCCACCGGCAGAGACCTGCATAGCGCCGAGTACGGCCGTGGCAATGCGTCCGCCGCGGATCATGCCGAAACTGGTGGAGGAGTCGAAAAAGGATGCGCCTGGAAGCAGGGTCACCGTCTCCTTGCCCGCGTTAATCAGCTTCGCATTCTCTTCGCCGGCCCAGGGGTACGGTCCGACGCCGAGTATGCCGTTCTCTGAATGCAAGACAATTGTCTTGTCAGCCGGCAAGAAGTTGGGGATGAGTGTGGGAAGTCCAATGCCGAGGTTCACGTAGGACCCATCGGCGAGCTCCCGCGCGGCGCGAGCGGCCATTTCGTTGCGGGTTAAAGACATGTTCAGGCCCCTTCGGGGTGGTTGCGTACGGTCACTCTTTCGATGGGCAGTTCCCTCGCCTGTTCCGGTGTAAGTGGCACGACCTGGTCGACGTAGATCCCGGGAAGGTGGATGCTGTCTGGATCGAGCACGCCTGGCTCGACCAACTCATCCACCTCTGCAATGGTGAACCGGCCAGCCATCGCGGCGACCGGGTTGAAGTTGCGAGTGGACTTTTCAAACACGAGATTGCCGTGCGTGTCACCCCTAGCAGCGCGCACAAGGGCGAAGTCGGTGCGGATGGCTTTCTCGAGAACGTACTCGTGCTCTCGCCCCAGTGAATCCAGCATCCGCGTTTCTTTGGCGGGGGATTCGCGCAATACGCTCCCGTCCGCGGCATAGAGCCATGGCAGCCCGCCCTCTGCGACCGCGGTGCCGACTCCGGTTGCTGTGTAAAAGGCAGGGATGCCGACGCCGCCACAGCGTAAACGTTCCGCGAGTGTGCCCTGTGGGGTCAATTCAACCTCGAGTTCACCGCCGAGGTATTGGCGTGCGAACTCCTTATTCTCTCCGACGTACGAAGCGATCATGCGTCTGATGCGCCCCACCTTGAGTAGTTCGCCGAGACCCCAGTCGTCGACGCCGCAGTTGTTCGAGACGACTTCGAGGCCGGTGGTCCCCTGGTCGCGGAGGGCGCGGATGAGGGTCATCGGCACCCCGCTCAGGCCGAATCCACCGACAGCAAGTGAAGCGCCATCAGGGATTCTGGAGACGGCTTCCGCCGCAGACGTGCAGGATTTGTTCATGTTTCGAGTCCTTCTTTCCGGCGTCATTGCCGAGTGTCCCCGCCGTTCGGCAC
>JBDTIM010000141.1:0-4461 GCA_039936355.1 Lacisediminihabitans sp.
AGGAGGATTCGCGCCACGTGCGCGTGGCGCTCACGGCATCCGATGAGCGGATCGAGGAAGCCGCCCTGCGGTTAGGAACTCTCTCCAACAAAAGAGGCGATGTTTTGGCGGATGTCACGGTCGACCCACGGGCCAATTAGGCTGTAGTGGTGAACGATGCTGCCAACGACGACGCCCACAAGGCGACTCTGCTCTATCCCGGTGGAAGCACCGAGTTGCCGATCGAACAAAGTGTGGATGGTCCGTCAGGCATCAACATCTCGTCACTGAGACAAGCGACCGGCTACACGTCGCTGGATTACGGGTTCGTCAACACCGCTGCCACCCGCAGCGCGATCACCTATATTGACGGCGACGCAGGCATTCTGCGCTATCGCGGCTACGCGATCGAGGACCTCGCGGCGAAGTCCACCTACCTCGAAGTGGCGTGGCTGCTCATCTATGGCGAGTTGCCTTCCGCGACAGAACTCGAGGGCTTTGAAGAGCGGGTGCGGCGGCACACTCTGCTGCACGAAGACTTGCGGCGATTCTTCGACGCACTGCCGAGCAACGCGCATCCGATGCCGATTCTCTCCAGCGCCGTTTCGGCGTTGTCGACGTTCTACGAGGACTCGCTCAGCGTTCACGATCCGGAGCAGATCGAGTTGTCCACCATGCGGCTGCTGGCCAAGCTACCGATCATCGCGGCGTACGCCCACAAAAAGAGTCTCGGGCAGGCGTTCCTGTACCCCGACAACAGCTTGAGCTTCGTCGACAATTTCCTGAAACTGAACTTCGGCACGATGGCCGAGCCGTACGAGGTGAACCCGGTGCTGAGCCGGGCGCTGGAGCGCCTGCTCATCCTGCACGAAGACCACGAGCAGAACGCCTCGACCTCAACGGTGCGCCTGGTCGGCTCGACCGAGGCGAACATGTTCGCGTCGATCTCCGCGGGCATTAATGCGCTTTACGGTCCGCTCCACGGTGGGGCGAACGAGGCCGTACTGAAGATGCTCGGCGAGATCAAGGAGTCCGGCCAGAGCGTCGAGAAGTATGTCGAGCGGGTGAAGAACAAGGAGCAGGGCGTTCGGCTCATGGGATTCGGACATCGCGTCTATAAGAATTTCGATCCGAGGGCGCGCCTGGTGAAGGAAAGCGCCGATGAAGTGCTCGAGGCCCTTGGCGTGCACGACGATCTGTTGGAGATCGCGAAGGAACTCGAATTCGTCGCCCTCGCCGATGACTATTTCATCGAGCGCAAGCTCTACCCCAACGTGGACTTCTACACCGGCGTCATCTACAAGGCGATGGGATTCCCGACTCGGATGTTCACAGTGCTGTTCGCGATCGGCCGGCTGCCCGGCTGGATCGCGCACTGGCGTGAGATGAATTCGGACCCGTCGATGAAGATCGGCCGACCGCAGCAGCTGTACACCGGATCCCCGGAGCGCACCTTCCCCCGCTAGTCGCTTGGCCTCAAGCCCACTGGCCCCCTGACCGCTGGCTGCGTTGCCTTCCGAATCCAGTGATTTGTTCCGAAATCCAGGAGAACCTGCTCTCGCGGCGGCGCTGGCCCCGTCAAACTACGAGCGAGGTCTCGGTAACTCCTGGATTTCGGAAGTCCCGCGGTCAGGGGCGGGGGCCGAATCAGGCCGGTCGCCGACACTGGCACCTCCGTCAGCCGAGGTGGTCCCCTCTTGCGATGCTTGCTTCGATCGCGGCGCGCACCTCAGACCACTGGTACATGATCTGGCGGTAACTGAAGCGGAGCACGCGATAGCCGAGGAGGCTGAGAACAGCGCCGCGCCTGCGATCCTCTTCGAATTGCTCGAAGCTCGAATGAAATTCCCACCCGTCGAGTTCGATGACTAGCCGTGTGCCGATCAGAAGGTCCACTCGACCCACACCGCGGATCTTGACCTGTACACGCGGCTCGAGTCCGAGTCGCCAGAGTCGGTATCGGGTGAAAGATTCGATGATTGACTCCGACAACGCCTCAACAGGCTCGAGAAGGTGGGGGAGCCGGCCAGGAAGGGTTGAAATTTCGCAGAGCCATTCCGGCCGAGTGATGAAACCCCTTCGGAGAGCAGAATCAACGGCAGCAACAACAACTTCGGGTTGTTGGCAGACGCACATTTGTCGAAGGCATTCGCGGACTGATGACGTGAAGCGGTCATGCGCCGTGCATTCGTTCCGCCAGTGGACGACGACTCCCGGTGAACGCAGTGAGCTGAGACGAACAGTCTTGTCCGTGGCACTTCGTAGCCGTGACACGTGCGGCTCGACAATGACATGCACTTTCCGCGTCCCGGGCACCCACAGCCCGTATGCACGCGCTGCCGAAATGCACGCCAGGCGCCCGCCCACCCTCACCGATTGCTGGAGGGCCTCAGCCGTTTCCGGGACCGTGTACCAACCCTGCCGTACTCGGATAACAAGTCCCGAATTGACAAGCCTGGTGAGCTGGTGGCTGGTCCAACCCGCACGCAGGAGTTCGTGAGTGGCGGCGAGGCCGCCGAACCGGTTCACATCGTGCCGAATGTCCATTCGGCAAAGATCCCCGGTCGGCGGCGCAGCCAAGCGCCAAATGGGCAGATCTGTGGAGAACTCGGCCTGTGGATAACATCGGATCCGGGTTCCTACCCTCACGCATCCGGGCTCCTACCCCCGGTCGAGATTCCGAAATCCAGGAAGGAGGCTGTTTTGGGGCCGGGATCCCGCAGGAATCTGGGCAGCCAGGCGCGCCACTCCTGGATTTCGGACGCACAAGGGCGGGGGTGGTGGTGAGGCAGCGGAAGGTAACGGTCGGCGGGTCAGGTGTGCAGGGCCGCGTTCAACTGGATGCCCGACCCGGATCGAGGGAGCACCTCGACCGCGCCCGTGAGTGAGTTGCGCCGGAACAGCAGGTTCGGCAGTCCTGACAGTTCGGCGGCTTTGACCACACGGGTCTCCCCGTCGCCCGCTGCCCGATCGATCAGCTCCACCTTGGTGCCCGCGGTCACATAGAGACCCGCTTCCACCACGGTGTCGTCACCGATCGAGATGCCGATGCCGGAATTCGCCCCGAGGAGCGCGCGTTCCCCCACCGAGATTCGCTGCGTACCGCCACCACTGAGCGTTCCCATGATGGATGCGCCGCCGCCGATGTCTGTGCCATCGCCCACCACGACGCCCTGGGAGATTCGGCCCTCCACCATGGACGCGCCCAGCGTCCCGGCGTTGAAGTTCACGAACCCCTCGTGCATCACAGTGGTCCCAGGGGAAAGATGCGCTCCCAACCGCACCCGGGCGGCATCCGCGATGCGCACCCCTGGCGGTGTCACGTAGTCGAGCAGCCGAGGGAACTTGTCCATCCCGTACGCTGCGATTCCCTGCTGTTGTAACAATCGGCGCACGCCGACGAAGTCGTCAGTATGCACCGGGCCGGCGTTCGTCCACACCACGTTGGGCAGAAGGCCGAAGATACCGTCCAAGTTCAGGCCGTTCGGGCGCACCAGCAGGTGGCTGAGCAGGTGCAAGCGGAAGTACACGTCCGAGGTCGAGGCCGGCGCTTCATCAGTGTCAATCTCCACTGTGACGAAGCGGACGGCCACCTTGCGACGCGGGTCCGCGCCGAGCAAGGCCTCGAGCTGCGACGGGACGATGTTCCTGTCGCGTCCGGCCGGGATCGCACCCAGCGTGGGGGACGGGAACCAGGTGTCCAAGACTGTGCCATTGTCCGCCACCGTTGCCAGCCCATAGCCCCACGCGTTCGTCATGCGTCCAGGTTATCGGCCGATAGGCTGACCGGATGAGCGCCCTCGACCTGTCAGCATCCTCGATCGAGCTCACCCGGGCACTGTGCGACATCGAATCCGTCTCCGGCAACGAGACGGCGCTGGCCGATGCGATACACGATTCACTGTCGCACGCCGATCACCTGGAGGTCGTGCGCGACGGAGACGCCATCGTCGCACGCACGACGCTCGGCAGACCACATCGCGTGCTGATCGCCGGTCACATTGATACCGTGCCGGTGAACGACAACCTGCCGACCCGCTACGAATCGATTGACGGTCGCGAGTACCTCTGGGGGCGCGGCACTGTCGACATGAAAGCCGGCGTCGCCGTGCAGCTCAAACTCGCAGCGGAACTGGCCGATCCGAAGGTGGATGTGACCTGGATCTGGTATGACCACGAAGAGGTCGCCTCCACGCTCAACGGACTCGGGCGACTCGCGTCGAACCGCCCCGACTTACTCGCCGGCGACTTCGCCATCCTCGGCGAGCCGACAAACGCGGACGTCGAGGGCGGATGCAACGGCACGCTCCGCGTAGACGTGCGCACCCACGGTCTGCGGGCGCACTCCGCCCGTTCCTGGGTGGGACGCAACGCGATCCATGCCGCCGCAGGCATCCTTACCGCGCTCGTCCACTATGAACCACGGGAAGTCGAGGTGGACAAACTGATATTCCGGGAGGGCCTCAACGCCGTCCGGATCAC